>CAZQFS010000105.1:0-10918 GCA_964592755.1 uncultured bacterium
GGCCGGTGTGGTCAAAGTCTGCCTCCAGGGCCGAAACCTTGTTGTTGCCACGCTTCGCATTCGGAATGTCCAGAAAGGCGAACGAGTTGGGGTAGTCGTCGTCAAACGCCAGGTAGCCATTGGCACCGATGAAAACCTGGCTGTACGTCAGCCAGTAAAACCGGAAGCCGAAGCCTACCGGCACCGGGCCGACCACATTGTCGTCGTAGAGCCCGGAGACACGCGTGCCGACCGAACGGATGTCGCGCCAGGAAAAGACCGGCGCATCCGGGCAGCTCGTGTCGCTGTCCAGCCACGTATAGCCCCAGGCGTCAGGGCCGCCCCGACCATCAAGGGGGGTGAATCTGCCTGCTGGGCCGATTGTGACGGCTGCCTCGGCAAAACCGAGGCAGACCAGGAACAGGGCACTGGTCCGCATTTTCGCTCCTTTGCGACCCCTGGGGAAAGGGCCGGATAGTTCGGATGAAACCACGGGCGTCCGGTCCGCGTGATGCGGCCGGAGGAATTGACCGAGCAGCGCGCCCGGGTGGTCCCCGCGACCAGTAAAATGCTAGCCGCGGCCCCGCTCCTGTCAAGCAAGGCTGCCGGGCGTCTCCCGCCGACAGCCTTGACCCGAAGACAACTGCTGGTATCATTACTGAGAACGACTGCAATCGCCGAGGCGGGTTATGAATGCAACCCGGCCGCGGCTTGAGGCTAGAGATTTCGGCAGAGTACTAATCCGATTCTGGAGGCCGTTGATGAAAACCATACTGGTTCTGTGTGTTGCCGGACTTGGGGTCGTGTCGGCCCAGAACACAATCTTCTCGGACAACATGGACAACTTCCCGTCAGGCTGGGTCTTGGAGCCGGTGCGCGGGACCGTCAACTGGTCCAGGATGACCGACCGCTACAATACACCCTCGGCCAGCGCCAAGTGCTGCAACTCCAGCTCGTATCCCGACGGCATTGCCAACCGCATGACCCGGTCCTTCAGCCTTGCGGGCTACGGCGCAGCCCGACTTAGATTCTGGCGCTGGCTCGGCCTCGAAACCGCGGGCTGGGACACCATCCGCCTGGAGTTCCACAGTGCGACCGGCTGGTACACAGTCTGGCAGACAACCGCCTACCTGGAGCAGTGGCGCCCGGATTCGTTTGACGTGCCGGTGACGGTTGACGGCATCAGGTTCCACTTCGGCTGCAACAACCAGTTGAACGGCTACGGGGTCTACGTCGACGACGTGGAGCTGACCGCGTACCTGACTGACGTTGGGGTGACGAGAATCATCACACCGACCGGGCGAGTGGACTCGGGTGTCGGCGTGGTTCCCCGCTGCAGCACCTACAACTACTCGGCCTGTCCGGTGAGCTACTGGGTGATGTGTCGCATCGGTGCGTCCTACCGTGACAGCACCTTCATCAGCGGACATCTCCCCGGCACGTATCGCGAAGTGGCGTTCCCGCAGTGGCGCAATCCCGGGCCGCGCGGGACCATGCCGGTCCGATGCTCGACCATGCTTACCTACGACTTCCAGCGGGCCAACGACTATGCCGACGCGACCTGCCGGGTCGCAGTGCGCGACGTCGGCTGCGTCGAAGTGACCGGGCCGCCTTCGCTCCTCGACTCAGGCTATGCCGTGACGCCCCAGGCGCGACTGATGAACCTGGGGACCGAACCCGAGACAACCATTGTCTGGACCACCATCGGCAGCTTCTACTCCGACACTCGCCAGCAGGCGCTCGCGCCGGGCGAAACTGCGCTCGTCAACTTCGCCACCCGCGTGCTGACCGGGCCGCGCGGCGTTCACACCGTGCGCTGCACGACAATGACCGCGAACGACTGCGCGCCCGGCAACGACCGCAAGACCAAGACGGTCGAGATTCGGGTTCATGACGTCGGCGCAGTTGCGCTGCTCAGTCCGGGCGGCGTGGTCGACTCCGGCACACTGGTTGACCCGAGTGCCCGGGTTCAGAACTTCGGTACCTACACCGAGAGCTTCGACTGCATCTTCCGCGTCGGCAGTTACTGCGACACGCAGCAGGTCTTCGCGCTCGCGCCGGGCGCTACGCGGGTCATCAACTTCGCGTCGTTCATCGCGGTTCCCGGCAGCTACGCCATGGCCTGCTCAACCCTGCTGGCCACCGACCTTCCGGCTCACAACGACCGGGTAAGCGGCTCCCTGCTCGTGCGCTATCTGGACGTCGGGGTATCGCGCATCCTCGCACCCCATTCAAGAGTCCTGCCCGGCAGCATCGCGCCCAAGGTCGAGGTCAGAAACTACGGCAACGTCCCGGTCACCAACTGCCCGGTCGTACTGCGCATCGACCCGGGTTACGTGCAGACCGTGAACGTCAGTCTCAACCCGGGCCAGACCGATACTCTGGTCTATCCGAACTGGAACGCGACCCTGGGGACTTACCGCGCCTCAGCCCGGCACACCCTGACCGGCGACATGGACCAGCGCAACGACTCTGTGGTCAAGACCGTTGTCGTCGGCGTTCCTTATCACGACGTCGGCGCGGCCGCGCTGCGCCGGCCGGACAGCATCACCAACCCGGGCAGCATCTCACCAGTGGTGAGCATCTTCAACTACGGCAGCGTCCCGGACTCGAACATTCCGGTCCGGCTCACAATCCTCGACGCCGGCGGCAACACCGTGCTCTCCGCGACTGACACGTTCCGTGGTCCGGTCGGCCCCGGCGAGGAGCTCAACCTCACATTCCGGTCCTACTGGCTTGCCTCAACCGGCAGCTACACGGTCATGGCCTGGACCCTGCTCACCGGTGACGAACAGCGCGCCAACGACACCATGCGTCAGCGCGTACTCGTGGCCCTGCACAGCGTCTGCCCCCTGGCGGTTCTTGCCCCCTCGGACAGCATCGGAATCGGCCATCCGCTCCGGCCCCGAATCCGGGTCAGGAATCGTGGCTCGGTCGTCGACTCGTTCTCGGTCCACCTGCTCATCGAGCGCTTCGCCACGCCGGTCTATCGCGACAGCGTCCGATGCAGCCTCGTGCCCGGCGAGACCGCGGTCGTAACCCTGCCTTCATGGACACCGGCGGTCGCCGGCGACCATCAGACCATGGCCTGGACCTTCCTGCCCGGCGACGCCCGGAGCGACGACGACACTATCTGGAGTACGTTCGTCGCCACCGACCCGGTGATCGACGCGGCGGCGGACGCGATCGTCGCTCCGGCCGGACTGACTCCGCCGGGCCCGCTCCGGCCCCAGGTCCAGGTTCGCAACCGCGGCAATGTGCAGACGTCGTTCTGGGCCTTTCTCGTACTCCAGCGTCAGGGCTCACCGGTCTATGTTGAATCGTCCTGGGTGGACCTGCTCGGCCAGAACGAGACCCGCATAGTCACCCTGCCGCTCTGGCAGGCAACCGCTGGTGAGTATCAGGCCACGTTCTCCGTGCGCTGCGCCGGCGACGTCAATACCGCGAACGACTCATGCCGGGTCCTGCTCGCGGTCCAGGCACCGGGCCACTGGGTCGAGCGGACGCCGGTCCCGTCCCTGCCCGGCGGCCGCGACGTCGGCAAAGGCGGAGCCCTCGCCGCACTTCAATCGACGCTCTACGCCCTGAAAGGCAACAAGACCAACGACTTCTACCGCTACCCCATCGGCGAGACGACTTGGCTCACACCGTCACCGATTCCCGACGGCAGGGAAGCCAAGAAGGTCAGCGACGGCGGCGCGCTCACCGGTGACGGCAGCCGCTTCCTCTACGCAACCAAAGGAAACAACACGCTCGGATTCTGGCGCTACGACACCCAGGGAGATAGCTGGTCTCAGCGGCCGGACCTGCCCAAGGCTCCGTCCAACAAGAAAGTCAAGGGTGGAGCGAGTCTTGCCTATGCCGAGCACGACGGCGCGGGCTGGGTCTACTGCCTTAAGGGCGGCAAGACCGACTTCTACCGGTACGAAGTCGGGGCCGACACCTGGCACACGCTAGCCCCGGCTCCGAGCGGAGAACGCGCGAAGTGGGACAAGGGCTCATGGCTGGTCTGGGATGGAGCGCACACGCTCTACGCCCACAAGGCGAAGTATCACGAGCTCTGGGCCTATGACCTGGTGACCGACACGTGGCTGCCCGCCTCCCTGCCGGGGATGCCCACGCTCGGCCTTTCGGGTCGGAAGAAGTCGAAAGACGGCGGCTGTGCATCCTGGGGCGGCGGGGTCATCTATGCCCTGAAAGGCGGCAACACCCAGGAGTTCTGGGCGTTCGTTCCGTCCCTTAGGGTCTGGACCGAACTCGACTCGGTCCCGTCATTCGGGTCTTCACTCAAGAAGAAGAAACTGAAGGCCGGAGCCGGAGTCGCCTATGCTGATGCGATGGTCTGGGCGCTCAAAGGAAACAAGACGCGCGAGTTCTGGTGCTACACCTCGGACTCGAGCCTGGTCTTCGCGCGGGCTCGACTGGACGGTGTGGCCGCGGTACCGAGCGGACCGGCGGCGGGTCTGTTCCTGTCGGTTCGTCCCAATCCCGCGCCACGGCTGACCCGGGTCAGCCTGACCTATGCCTGGCCCGGGCCGGACAGAGCCGTCTTGACGGTCTATGATGCGGTCGGCCGCACGAGAAGCAGAGTCGTGCTCGCACCGTGCCGCACCCGGACGGTCGCGCTGCCTGGAGCGCAACTCAACCCCGGTGTCTGGTTCGTCCGTCTGTCCGGCGACCGGGCCACGGTTGTGCAGAAGCTGGTCGTCGATTAGGCTCGTCTCTTTCCCGGCGGTGTGCGTCTGCCCGGCGCGCACCGCCGCTGCTTCTTTCCGGTGAACAAGACTTGACCGGCCCGCGACTCACGCCTATGCTTTGCCACTATGGGAAATGCCCTACTGGTAATCGTCATCCTCGGTCTGGCCGCGGTTATCGCGCTGGTCCTCATGGTCTACAAACATCTCCAGCGCCCAAGCCGCGACCAGCAGGCCTTGTCCATGCTTCAGCAGCAAATGGATGCGCTGCGACGCGATACGACTGACGCCATCGACAAGAACACCCGCACCTTGGGTCAGCAATCCACCGACATCACTTTTCAGCTCACCCAGCGCCTGAACGCGCTCGACCAGGGGATGCGCGACGTGACCGGCCAGGTGAACACCAGACTCGACAACGCTCTCCGCGTCATCCGCGACGTCTCCGCGACCATGGGCCAGCTCTCCAGCGCGACCGAGCAGATGTGCGCCATCGGCAAGGACATCTCTTCCCTGCAGAATATCCTCCGCGCGCCCAAGCTGCGCGGGCTGATCGGCGAGCTGTTCCTGGGCAACCTCCTAGAGCAAATCGTGCCCGGCTGCTACGAACTCCAGCACCGCTTTGCCAGCGGCGAGGCGGTTGACGCCGTCATCCGGCTGAGCCACAAGCTCGTTCCGGTTGATGCCAAGTTCCCGCTGGAGAACTTCCAACGTCTGGCCGCGGTAACGACCGATGCCGAGCGCCAGGTCTTGCGCCGGAAGTTCCTGTCCGATGTGAAGAAGCACATTGATGCCGTCAGCCGGAAGTACATCCTGCCCGACGAAGGAACATTTGACTTCGCCCTGATGTACATCCCGGCGGAAAACGTCTACTACGAGACGGTCATCCGCGCCGAACCCGAGGAAGAGAGCCTTGCCGGCTACGCGGTCGAGCACCGGGTTATCCCGGTCTCGCCGGCCAGCCTCTATGCCTATCTGCAGGCGATTGTGTTCGGGTTGCGCGGCATGCAGATTGAGCAGCGGGCCAGAGAGATTCTCGACCATCTCGACCGGCTCCGGGTTGAGTTCGCCCGCTTCCGCGACGACTTCGACCTGCTCGGCACTCACCTGACCCACGCCCGCAACAAGTACGACGAGGCGTCGCGCCGCATGGCCCAGCTTGAGGGCAAGCTCGAGGTAAGCCACGAGGCGACCCTCCAGTCCGAACCAGCCCGGAAGACTCTGCCCGGAGGTAACTGATGAACCGTACACTCAACACTCCTCGTTCTCCGTCTGGCGTCCGACGTTCTCTGCTTCTGCTGCTCACCGCTGCCGTCGCGGTCCCGCTGTCGGCCCAGGAACCGTGGCAACAACTCGGCCCAAACGGCGCCGCGGTCTCCGCGATGGCCAATGTGCCCGGCTTTCCCAACGACATCTACTTCGTTCCCGAAGGCTTCCCCGGCCGGCTCTATTTCTCCTCCGACCAGGGCGCGAACTGGACTTTGCGGGCAACCATCCCGGACATCGTCACCGCTCTCGCCGTAGACCCGAGTCAGGTACAGACGATGTATGCGGCCGGACCTGCCGCGCGGGTGTACCGGAGTGTGAACAGCGGCCGGAACTGGACCCTGCGCTCCGCCGTCGCGGCCAATGTCGCATTCCGCGGCCTGGCCGTGAACCCAGCGACCCCGTCGCAGCTCTGGGCCGGGGCCGAGCTCGCACTCGGCGACTACCAGCGGCTCGTTGCCTACCGCTCTGATGACGCCGGCAGCAATTGGGACGGCACTGCGCTTGACTCGTCCTGGGCGGTCTTCTCCTGCCTCCTGGCTCTTGACCCGCTGCGCCCCTATCGCGTCTTTGTCGGTGGCTCGGTCGGTAATGTGCCGCGCGTGTTCCGGACCGACGACGCCGGGTCGAACTGGCTCAACGTGTCAACCGGCCTTGCCGGCACGTGCGCCTTCGGGCTCGCCGTCAGCCCGGTTGACAGCCAGGTTCTCCTCTGCGCCACTGATGCCGGTCTGTACCGTTCCACCGACCTGGGTGCAACCTGGACCCGACAGGCTACTTTCCCAGCCTTCTCGGTTGCCTATGCCCGCCAGTCGCCGCACTACGCCTACTCAGGCTCTGACAACCTTGTCTTTCGCTCCAATGACCTGGGCCTCACCTGGTTCGCCGAGACGACCGCCTTTGCCGGCACGATGACGCGCTGGCTCGGCCTGAACCCAAACCTGCCCCTGGAACTCTATGCGGGCAATGGCCGCGGCATCTTCCACACTTCCAACGGCGGCTTCAACTGGGCCGAGAAAACTACGCGGCTGACGCTGCTCACACTCGGCTCGCTTGGTTTCAGCCGGGACAGCACCCGCACCCTTCTCGCAACCGCGGGCAACTGCGGCATGCTGACAAGCACAGACCGGGGCCGGGACTGGAGCGAACTCGGCCGGTTCCCGCTCGCCGGACAGGCAACCGGCATCGCGGCCAACCCGCGCCACCCGGAATCGCTCGTAGTCGTGACCGCAACCAGCGGTCGTATGCACCTGACCACGGACCGGGGAGACTCATGGGTGTCGTATCAGATTGCTGACGGGTTTGAGGCCCGGGGCATCGCCTTTGATCCGCTCGGGCCGGAAACGCTCTTTGCCTGGGGCGGAGTACGCGATTCCGGACCCGGGCCGACCCGCTTCGCGGTCTATCGCTCGACCAGCTCAGGCCGGACATGGACCTTGAACACGACCCGCACCGGTGCCGGGATGTGCTCGGGTCTGCTCCTGGGCGCTCGGGCCGAGACCCTTTATGCATATGGTGCTGTAGGCAACGGCCCGACCCTGCTGCGGAGCGCCGACCGGGCCCGGAACTGGACCGGCATTGCCGCCGGCCTTTCCGGCAACGGAGTGCGTGGTTTCGCCTTGGACCCGGCCGTCGCCGGCCTGCTCTACTGCGCCACGTCCGCCGGGGTCTATCGCTCCCGGAACAGCGGCCAGACCTGGACCAGACTCGGCCTTGCCGGGGTCTCGGCCGTACTGCCTGACCTCAATGACACGAACCGGCTGACCGTGGCAACCGACACCCAAGGTGTATTCCTGACCACAGACCTGGGCCGCACCTGGGTACGTGATACCGTGACGCTGCCCGGCCGCACCGGCCTGCTTCTTACTCGGCATCCGGATGACTCACATGCCGTCTACCTGAGCGCCGCGGGTGCCAGCCTGTTCGGTCACGGAGTCATCGGGCTTGCCGAACCACAAACTGAGCAGCCGTTACCACCCGCTGGTCGGCTCTGGACTGCGCCTTCGGTCGCACATCGCGCCGTGACAATCGCAGGCCGCGACCTTGCCGGCCCGGCAGAGCTCTCCCTCTTCTATCCCGATGGCAGACTCGCCTGCCCTGTCGGCACGCTCGACCCACGCCGACCAGAGCTGACCTGGCCACGTCCCCAGGCTCTTGCCGCCGGGGTCTACCTGCTCGTGCTCAGGGACCACGCCGGCGGCGCAACGCACCGGCTCGTCCTCGCGCCGTAGCGCAACGCCGCACTCTCATAGCCCTGACCTGGGTCTAAGCAAAGGGAAATGCCTTTCGAACAACTCGAAAACGGAAAGCCGAGCGTCTCGGTCCTGGTAGCCGGCTGGCCCGGAATGGGACATGTCGGTCTTGGTGCTGCCGACTACCTTCGCCGCATGCTCAACGCACGGCTTTTCGCCCGGCTCGACGTCAGTGCATACCACTACCCGGACGCAATCGAGGTCCAGGACGGCCTGGGCCAGCTCCCGCCGCCACCCAACCAGTACCTGTACCATGCCCAAGAACCGCCGCTCTTCATCTTCGAGGGCGACACCCAGTTGCCGGGCGCGGCCGGGCTGAAGGTGGCTGGTGAATTGCTCGACTTCTGCGCCCGCTTCGGCGTGCAGACTGTCTACACCGGAGCAGCCTATGCCATGCCGATGAGTTTCCGCCAAGCATCCACGGTATACGGCGTGGCCACCAACGAGACGCTCAAGGCCCGGTTCGCCGCCTTTGGCGTCGAACCTCTGCCCGAGGGCCGGATTACCGGGCTGAACGGGGTCCTGCTCGGCCTTGCCCACCAGCGCCACATGGCCGCTGCCTGCTTCCTTGCCACCATGCCGCAGTATGCGGTCGAGACGCCCAATCCCAAGGCCTCAAAGGCAATCATCCAGGTGTTCCAGCGCATCCTCAACAAGACGATTGACCCGGGTGAGATTGACGTGGCCATCGCCGAGGTTGACCGGGTCTTACGCGAGTTCGAAACCCGGGTCACGGCCGCAATCCAGGAGCTGAAACAGCGTGCCGAAGAACTCGCCGACGTAACCGACCAGGACAAAGACCCCGAAGCCCGGCCTGAGCCGCAGGAAGTAATGGAGCGGATTGAGCAGTTGTTCGAAGAAGCGCACCGCGACCGGAGCAAGGCGGTCATTCTCAAGCAGGAACTTGACCGGTGGGAACTCTTCAACATGTTCGAGGACCGCTTCCTTGACCTCTTCGGCAAGAAAGGGACCGACACCCAGGCCCGCGAGTAGGCTTGACGGCCGCCTGCTGCGTTCGCCTTTGGACTGCTTAGGAGGCAGGAGCACCGCGCCCGCCTGGTCGCATCCGGTCCAGTAGACAAGCGCAGGCAGTGTCCCTCGGCAACGCAGCGACCTACTTCTCAAAGCGTCGCTAACCGGGAGCAGGATGCGGGGACACCTCCTTGGCCTGTACCCTCGTTAGCTCAGGACTGCCGCATAATGCGGCAGATGGCCGTATCCTGCGGCAGTGGGCAGAGCGATGTGCCGGTCAGGCCTTCGGGCGTAACTCAGCCGTTTATACTGAGCAATATACACGGGACTCGGTTAGTTTTCAGGCTTAACATCTTGGAAATCATGAAGTTAGGCGCTGACGGCGAACTCCGGAAACCCCAGGGGGGAACGGCTCCCTGAGCGGTCTCCGGAACGGCCCTCAGAACTGCTTGCTTCGCCATTCTCGTCCCGGTCCGGCTCGCGGCTCTGACCGTGGTCCTACAGGCCTCTCTCCCTGGTCTTGTATCGGCCGCTCGCCTCGGGGTTCAGCTCGGAGCTGAGCAGAGGGCTCACAGGACTGCCGTCACCGGCGCTGTCTGGGTTGCTTATGGGAGCCTTGTCCTTGTAGCTGTCCAGGGCGTGCTGCCGGTCGCTCTTTCCCCAGCCCGACTTGCTGCCTGCGCTTGAGCCGACCCCTCCTGCCATACATGGAACCAGGCTCCTCTCAGCCCTTGCACGTGACACCGCAGTCAGGCCCGAACGTCAGACTACTTCTGGTTAGTTCCGGACAGAACGACCTTCCTGCTCATGCACACAGCCGGCGCTTCCAGGCGCACGAAGTGCACACCGGGCGCGGGACATGACCGAAACCCATCGGCGGATTTCGGGTCGTGTCCCAAGCCGCCCAAAGGAACAGAATAGCGGCCAGGTGCGTGCCTGCCCGAGGCCAGGACCTCGACCTTGCGGCCGGTGGCGTCGTACAGGCTCAGGCTGACGTCTGACGCAACCGGCACGTCGCAGTGAACCACGGCCCTGCCTAGGACCGGGTTCGGGCTGACTGCGAGCGTCCAGTCCCTTGGTGGAAGCAGCCCCGCGGCCGCGATACCGACACGGGTGATGCTGAACGCAGAATCCGATTCGTCGAACTGCCAGCCCGGGCCATAGGCGATGGCGAGAATCTTGGCCCAGGCAAGGGTCGTCTCCGGCACCACCCAGGTGTAGCTCGATTCAGTCGGCGCGAGTCCTGTGGCAATCGTATCCAGCCGCCAGAACCGCTCGCCGCTCGGCACTACCGTATCGGTCTTCAGGAACAGCGACACCGAATCGCACCTCGGCGGCGTGTAGACGCGCCAGCGAACGAGGCACGTGTCCCCAGGCCGCAGTTCTGAAACCGTGTCTGGACAGAGCACTTTCAGCGCCTCGACCTCGAGGACCGATGTCCGCTTCTCCCCGCCGCTGTTCGCCACCATTCCGCCGACTACGAGCTCATTGTAGCCGTTTCCGTTGAAGTCTCCGCTGTTGCAGAACAGCTCCTTGCCGATGTCATTATGCCAGGTGAACACGCGCTGAAACTGGCGCGGGGCGCAGGCCTTCAGGACGATGACTCGTTCACCACAGCCCCAAGCGATTTCCTCCACGCCGTCGCCGTCCAGGTCCACGCAGATACTGCTGCCGTAGCTACTCAGCGAAATCAGAGCAGAGTCAATCTGTTGGTAGACATACTGATGCTCGGCCACGGCTTCGAACATGTAGAGG
>CAZQFS010000106.1:0-10804 GCA_964592755.1 uncultured bacterium
GCCCAGACCTCCACCGCCTGCCGGTCACACCACTCACGCATCAGCCGCAGGTAGACTTCGTAGTCTTCTTCCCGGAAGAAGACCGGCTGCCGCCGAGCGCCGCGCTGGGTGACGTGATGAGGAATAGAAGGAACGACCACTCGGGCCAATCGAGCCATGCATCAGAGAATTGCCGAACCCGCGCTCTCGTCAATAATCGCGAGCTGTATCCCCGGAATCCACATGCTCGTGAAACTCGTGCGTGTCGCGGCCAGGGAAGGACTGTTTGACCCGGTCGATCGAGTCGAGTGCGCGGGTGGATGTGACGCAGTCGAAGTTCACGACCGGGGGCTCCCGGAGCATGTCCATGGCAATGAGCAGGGCCCTGAAAGTGACAGAGGAGAAGTGGGCCGTGAGGTGTTGGTCGGTTTCCCATTCCTGGATGAGGACATAGATGTTGCCTTCGGTCTCGTCGCGGTAGAGGGTGCATCCGCGACAGCCGGGCTGGACGCGAATCGGCTCCAGGACCGAGCGTACCACTTGGAGGAAGTCGGTAAGCTGGTTGGGGTCGGGGACCATCCGGTATCTCGCGACCACCATGGGCGCTACCAACCTCTCCCGTCGGGCGACTGTGTGCAAATCATCTCCTCTGTGGTTATGCAACATTGGTGCCAGGCCGCGCGCGAGGCGAATTCCAACGGCGCCACCTGCAATCCGTGGACCTGAAGTCAGAACCGCGCCCGGGGTCGTGCGTTCGCCGGTATCCGAGACTACGAAATACCGTGCTTGTCTACAGAATACCGTAGGGCGTGGTCTGGGGTTAGCTCTTGTCCTCGGGTTTTCGTCGAATTCCCAGTCTCTTCATCCTGTATTCCAGCGTGGTCGGCTTCAGTCCGAGCCGCTCGGCGGCGCCACCCTTGCCCCGGATGCGCCAGCCGGTCGCCTCGAGCGCACGCGTGATGTGGCTGCGCTGGGCGTCGGCGAGCGTGGTCGCTGCTTCCGCACGGGACTCTGCGACCGGCAGTTCGACCTTGAGCGTAGTGCCGGTCGACAATATCATGGCCCGTTCTATGGTGTTGCGCAGGGCCCGGACATTGCCCGGCCAGGGGTGGCCGGACAGCGCCTCAATGGTCTTCTTCGGGATGGACTCGATGCGCTTGCCCATCTTCTTGCTGAACTCGTGGACGAAAGTCCAGACCAGGACCGGGATATCCTCGCGTCGCTCGCGGAGAGGCGGGACGGTAATCGGGAAGACGTTGAGCCGGTAGAACAGGTCCTCGCGGAACCGCCCGTCCCTGACCGCCTGCTCAAGGTCACGGTTGGTGGCGGCAATAACGCGGACGTCGACCGTCATCGTGTTGGAGCTGCCGAGCCGCTCAAACTTCCCCTCCTGCAGCACGCGGAGCAACTTTGCCTGGGCTTCAAGAGACAGCTCGCCGACCTCATCGAGGAAGATGGTTGCCTTGTCCGCGACCTCAAACCGACCGGCCTGCCGGGTGAGTGCACCGGTATAGGCGCCCTTCTCGCGGCCGAACAGCTCGGACTCGATGAGCGCGGACGGCATCGCGGCGCAGTTGACGGCGACGAGCGGCCGGCCCTTGCGCGGACTCAGGTTGTGGATGGAGCGGGCGAGCAGTTCTTTGCCGGTGCCGGTCTCGCCGTAGATGAGGACCGTGGAGTCGGTCGGGGCAACCTGCTCGGCCAGCGCCAGGGTCTGCTTGATGGCCGGGCTCTCGCCCACGATGTCCCCGTGGACATGGTTGAGCTTCATCTCCTCGCGCAGATACACGTTTTCGGCTTCGAGCTGCTCCTTGAGAAGCCGGATTTCCGCGAAGGCGGCTCGCAGTTCTTCCTCGGCCCGCCTGCGGTCGGTGATGTCCATCAGCGTGCCGATTACTGCGGGCCTGCCGCGGTGTTCGGTGAGCACGCCGTAGACCTCGATGTAGAGAAGAGAGCCGTCCTTACGCACCGCTCGGAAAACGCTGGTTTCGAGCCGGGCGGTGCCTTCCAGCATCCCGTTGAGTCCCTTCATCATCTCAGGAACGTCGTCGGGGTGGATCAGGTCGGACGGGGTCAGACGTCCGGTTACCTCTTCTGGCCGGTATCCGAACATCCGGCAGAGGGTTGGGTTCACATAGGTCATCAATCCATCTTGAATGATGTAGACTCCGGCGACCGACTTCTCGACCAGCAGCCGGAACCGTTCCTCACTCGCCCGCAGCTCCGCGCCTGCCTTCTCGTTCTCGGCGACCCGGGCACGAAGCGCCTTCAATTCCTCGAGGAGTTGTTCGTGGGAGAGATTATCGTCGTTCATCACTGCCTGCTTCGGTCGCTGTGGGGAACGCCGGCGTGGCCGCTTGGCCACGACCAACGAGAACCGTCCGTTCCTGGCGCTCACCGTGCATCGGGGTACACGAGAATAGCACCGTCCGCCGACGTGTCAAGGCAGCGCCACGACCTGCCCGGCGGACAAAGACAGCCCCGGCCCGGACACGTTACAAACTCCAAATCCACGATTCCAGGCCCCAGGTCCATAACTCGTAGCTCATCCCTTGGTCTGGGATTCGAGTCACTTGGCGCTGATAGGAACCCGGCGCCAAGTATTTGGAGTTTCCCCGGAGGCGATGCGCCCCAGCCTCCAAGACCCAGACTCCAATGCCCGCCGGTCGCAGGAACTACAGGTTCGCGCCACACGGGCTAACTAGCCGCCCGGCATGAGGTTGTCCCACTATCTCGTCGGTTGCTGCCGGCAAGGTGCCATCACGTGTGCAGAAGACTGCCACTGGCACGGAAGCTGCTTCCTGTGGCTGCGTATGCAGAATCAACGTTGGGTCAAGTCCGACAGGCCGGGTCTCGGCAACGTGGCCAGCCTGTCAGCGGCCCGAGAAGAAGCAGTCGGAAAACCGGGGCGACTCGTTTCGTCCCCAAAACAAAAGGAGAAGCAGATATGAACAAGATGCTAGTGGCAGTCTTCGACGCGGAGCCCGCGGCGTACCAGGGACTCAGCGCGCTGAAGAGCCTCCACACGGACGGAGACATCACATTGCATGCGACGGCAGTCATCGTGAAGGACCCCGCCGGAGCCGTCAGTGTGAAGCAGACGGCCGACAACGGGCCGGTTGGCACTGCCGTCGGCGTGTTGACCGGAGGTCTGGTCGGCCTTCTGGGCGGACCGGTCGGGCTTGCCGTCGGAGCCTCGGCCGGAGCCCTGACGGGCATGCTCGTTGACATCGGGAAGCAGGGCGTCGACGTCGACTTCATGGATGAGGTGTCGAAGGCCATGAGCCCGGGCAAGGCGGCCGTGCTTGCTGACGTGCAGGAGAGCTGGGAGACGCCGGTGAATACAAGCCTCGGCAAGCTGGGTGGAATCGTCTTCCGCCGCCTCCGTTCCGAAGTCGTCGAGGACCAACTGGCCCGGGAGTCTTCCGCGTTTAACGCCGAACTGAAGGAACTCGAGGAAGAAGTCAAGCAGGCGAATGCGGAGCACAAGGCCGCGTTGCAGAAACAGATTGCGGCCGTCAAGGAGAAGCTCGCGGTAACGCAGGCCCGGGCCAGGGCCAGGGCCGAGCAGGTCAAGAAAGAAGCGGATGCGAAGGTCACAGCGATGCGCGAGCAGATGAAGCAGGCCGGTGAACGGCGCAGGGCGAGGATTGAGAAACGCATCGCCGAGGTCCAGGCCGACCATGCGGTGCGCAGCGCCAAGCTCGAGCAAGCCGCAAAGCTGGCCAGGGAAGCGCTGTCACCCCGTCAGGCGAACACGGCGTCCTCAACCACTGACTGATAAGGAGGCAGGTCGTGAACACTGTGGAGAACCAACTGGCCGCCGCTCTCTCCCGCAACTGGTGGGTGTTACTGCTGCGCGGCATCATCGCCATCACCTTCGGCGTCCTCGCCTGGGTCGCACCCGGCGCCTCAATCGCTGCGCTCGTGGTGTTCTTCGGCGCGTACGTCCTGCTGGACGGCATTCTGGGCGTCGTGACCGCTATCAGCGGACGCAACGAGAACGAGTCCCGGTGGGCACTGCTGCTCTGGGGACTCGTCGGCGTTGGCGTGGGAGTGCTGACGTTTGTCGTGCCCGGTGTCACCGCGGTGGTGCTGCTGTTCTACATCGCAATCTGGGCGATTGGCACGGGCGTTCTTGAAATCGTAACCGCTGTCCGCCTGCGCAAAGAGCTGACCGGTGAGTGGATGCTGGTCCTCGGCGGCCTCGTCTCGGTGCTGTTCGGCGTCATCCTTATGGCGCGGCCGGGCGCGGGCGCACTCGCCCTGATGTGGCTGCTTGGGGTCTATGCCGTCGTCTTTGGCATCCTGCTCGTAGTCCTGGCGTTCCGGGTGCGGAGCCTCGGCAGGCAACTTGCGCGCACATAGAGTCGCGCCGTGCGGAGCATGAACCGAAGAACACCTGCCGGTTCCTCAGGGGTATCACCGGCCTTCCCGGGAGGGCCGGTGATACCCTCGTGCGCTACGGCCTTCGGTTGTGGGCATCAGACTGAAAAGGAAGAGAATCTTGTCGGCAACATCTGAAGAACTGCGCGGCGGGACCGAGCAGCCTTCGCTGCCGGAATTCGACCCGCTCGGCTGGCTGAAGGGCCGACGCCAGCTCAACCGCGCGCGCCGCATCGGCGCGGTGCTGATCCGCAACGGGCTCGCCCAGCTCGCGGCCAGGCTCGGGCTCGAGGGCCGGCTGAAACTGCGGCGCAAGGCAGAACCCGCGGTGGCCGCTCTCTCCGCGCCGGAGCGGCTGGTCAAGACGCTCGAAGAGCTCGGGCCGACGTTCGTCAAGCTCGGACAGATGCTCTCCACCCGGCCCGACATCCTGCCGCCCGACTACCTGAAGGCGATGGCCAAGCTGCAGAATAACGTGCCGGGCATCCCGTACGACGCGGTCGAGCGCGTCATCGCCACCGAAACCGGCCGGCTGCCCGACGACATCTTCGCCGAGTTCGACCGCAAGCCGCTCGCGGCCGCGTCCCTGTCGCAGGTACACCGCGCAAAGCTCAAGACGGGCGAGGAGGTCGCGGTCAAGGTCCGGCGGCCGGGCATCGCGGCAATGGTCGAAGGCGACCTTGCCATCCTCGAATCGGTCGCGCGGTTCATCGAGCGGCACCAGCCCGACCTCGCGGCCTATGACCCGGTCGGCCTCGTCGCCGAGTTCGGCCGCGGCCTCAGGCTCGAGCTCGACTTCGTCCACGAAGGCCAGAACGCCGACATCTGCCGCCGCAACTTCGCCGACGACGAGTCGGTCGTGATACCGAAGATATACTGGGACTACACAACCACCCGGTTGCTCGTCCTTGACCTGTTGACCGGAGGGAAGCCGACCAACGCGGCCGCGCTTGAGCGGGCCGGCGTGGACCGGCACCAGCTCGGGCGGTCCGGCAGCAGCGTGTACATGCGGATGATATTCGAGCACGGGTTCTTCCAGCCCGACCCGCACCCCGGTAACCTCGTCGTGATGTCCGGCGGCAGGATGGGCGTCATCGACTACGGCATGTTCAGCCGCATCGACGACGGCACTCGCGACCTTCTGGTCGACATGCTGCTCGCCGCCTTTCAACAGGACAGCGACCGGCTGGCACGTTTCATGCTCAAGGTCGGCTCGGAAACCGGGCGCGTGGACGAGGCTGCCCTCCGTGCCGACATCAAGGACCTGCTCGACCGCTACTACGGTGCGAACCTGCATGATCTCTCGTTCGGCCGCGTGCTGCGGGAGCTGCTCGCGGCCGGCCACCGGCACCACATCGCGATGCCGCCCGGGCTGGCGATGCTCGCGCGCGGCCTCGCCATGGTCGAGGGGCTCGGACTCCTGATCGACCCGGAGTTCAACTTCGTCGAAGAGATGAGACCATTCGTCGAGCGGCTGGCGTGGCGTCGGTTCGGTCCCGCGGGCTGGTTCGATGACCTGCGGCGCTCAGCGGTGGACGTCGAATCGCTGGTGCGCGACCTGCCCGCCGACCTGCGGCAGATCAGTGGCTGGCTGAAAAAAGGCGAGATAAAGCTCAAAGTTGACGACGAGGGACTGGGCCGGATTGCCCGGAACCTGGGCCGCTCGAACAACCAGCTCGCCGCGGCCATCGTGCTGGCGGCGATTATCATCGGTGCGTCGCTGCTCGTGGTGGCGGCCCCGACCGCGCTCAAATCCGTGGTTCCGGCCATCGGCGTTGGGGCCTTCGTGGCCGCGGCAGCCATTGGAGTCTATCTGCTCCTTGCGGTTCTGCGTCGGTGACTCCAGACAGGGGTCTGTTCCCGCCTGATATTCATCTCTGTCTTCTATTGGAACAACGGGTAATAACGAGGACGTTGGGGCTGTTGAGAAACCCATCCGGAGGTCGGGCACGGCCTCCGTCCTCAGGTCACCTCCGGTAACTCGCGCAGTTGTGCAACTTGCGGTCTCTGTTCCCGGGCAGCAATCGGGCTTGGTGTCACCGACGGCCCTTTTTTGACCGCCCCAGCGTCCCCATTTGGCCCGAGCCCCCGGCTGCCCGGAGGCCGTCCCCGGGACGGCAGTCACAGAAGCAATTGAGGATGCTTCTGAGCCGGCTTTGTTCTCCGTGATGTTGCCGGCGTTTGCTGCGGCTTCGCCTCTGGTCGTGCCTGGAGCGGTGCTTCAGGCGATAGCCGGAGCAGGAAGCCGAGCTTTGCGCGAAGCGACCGTCTGAGCACCTGCGCACGCAGGTGCGTGCGCAAGTGAGTGTGCGATGCAGTTGGCGTTTCTGGCGGCTCTGGTCTTGGTTTCAACTTCGGCGGTCACGGCGCGGTCTTCCCGACAAAGACCGGTCAGGTGTCTCTGCTCGGATTTCGTGTACTCTGCGGCAGTCAATCTTGGAATCGGGGGCCACCGCATGGCTTGCGCGTTGCCGCTGGCTCAGTATGATACCCGGAGTACTCGATGCTCAGGCAAGCACTCCGTGCCGAGAAAGGACTGCCGTAACCGCCATGCACATAACCGAGCTGCTCAGACACCGTGACCGGCCATTGGTGTCGGTCGAGATTACGCCGCCGGAGAAAGGCCGCAGCATCCAGGAGATATTCGAGGCCATTGACGGACTGATGCCGTTTCATCCGGCGTTCATCACCGTCACCTACCACCAGCAGCGCATCGTCTACCAGGACATCGGCGGCGGCCTGACGCGCAGGGTCCCGCGCACCAAGAACCCGGGGACGGTTGGGATCTGCGCCGCGGTCAGCAACCGGTACCGGGTCGAGACCGTGCCCCACATTATCTGCGGCGGGTTCAACCGCTATGAGACCGAAGACGCGCTCATCGACCTGCACTATCTCGGCTTCACCAACCTGTTTGCCTTGCGCGGCGACCCGGCACCCGGCACCAGGGAGTTCGTCCCCGAGCCGGACGGCCACCGCTTTGCCGCCGAGCTGGTCCAGCAGATTCAGGCGATGAACCAGGGCCGCTATCTCGAAGAGCTTGACAACGCGAGCGCGACCGATTTCTGCGTCGGGGTCGCCGGCTATCCGGAAAAGCACTACGAGGCGCCGAACATGGTCGAGGACCTGCGCCACCTCAAGGAGAAAGTCGATGCCGGCGCCGGGTACATCATCACCCAGATGGTCTTTTCGGCCCGCCTGTATCGCTCGTTCGTCGACCGGGCCCGGGCGGTCGGGGTGAAGGTGCCGATTATCCCGGGCATCAAGCCGGTGACAACGGTGCGTCAGCTTGCCACGATTCCCCGTGAGTTTCACGTCGAGCTGCCCGAGGAGCTGGTCGCCCGCATCAGCCGGGCCCAGACACCGGCCGAGGCGGCGCGGGCCGGAATCGAGTTCACCGTCGAGCTCTGCCGTGGTCTGCTGCGGGCCGATGCGCCCGGGCTGCATTTCTACACGATGGGCAGGGGCCGGGCCACGAACGAGGTGCTGCGGGAGCTGCTCCGGCAGGGCTGAAGCCGACCCGATGATGGACAGCTCAAGCCTCGGCTTTCTTGCCGCCGCGTGGGAGCGCGTGCTCGTGTTCGATGGCGGACTGGGCAGTGAGCTGCTGCGGCGCGGGGCCAGGCCGGGAACCTGCCACGAGCAGCTCAACGAAACCGACCCGGCGCTGGTCTACTCGGTCCACGCCGCGTTTCTTGCCGCCGGGGCCGACGTGGTGGAGACAAACTCCTTTGGCGGAGCCCGCCACTCCCTGGCCGAGCACGGGCTGGACCGGCGCTGCCGCGAGCTGAACAGGAAGGCCGCCGAGGTCTGTCGCCACGCCGCCGACGAGTTCTCCGCTGCCGGTCGGCAGCGTTTTGTCGCCGGGAGTGTGGGCCCGGGAACCAGGCTGCCCAGCCTGAATCAGATTGCCGTCGCCGACCTCAAGGCGAGCTACGTCGAGCAGATGCACGGGCTGTTGGCCGGCGGCGTGGACTGCCTCATCATCGAAACATGTCAAGACCTGCTTCAGACCCGGGCCGCAGTGCTGGCCGCGGAAACGGTCTTCTCCGACCTCGGCCGCCGGGTGCCGGTGATGGTCCAGCTCACTCTGGACAGCCACGGCCGGATGCTCTGCGGCAGCGATATTGAGGCTGCCCTGGCCGCACTGGAGTATATGCCGGTCGCCGCGGTCGGGCTGAACTGCGGGCACGGACCCGGCGCCCTGGCCCTGGCCGCGCAGTATCTCGCCGGCCATTCTTCCCGGCTCGTGTCGCTGGCCCCCAACGCCGGCCTGCCGCACACGGCACAAGGCCGCACCGTCTACGACCTGGGCCCGGAAGAGTTCGGCCGGCAGATGGGCTCCCTCACGGTCCAGCTCGGATTGAACGTGGTCGGCGGGTGCTGCGGCACCACGCCGGAACACATCCGCCATCTGGTTCAAGCAGTGGTCGGCGCAAAGCCGCGGCCGCCGGCCCGGGCCGCAGAACGCGTCTCCTCGCTTTATCAGGCACAGGACCTGGTGGTCAGGCCCGGCCCGCTGATTGTCGGTGAGCGCACCAATGCAACCGGCTCGCGTGCCTTCCGCGACCTGCTGCTCCAGTCTGACCTCGACGGGCTGGTGCGCACCGCCCTGGCCCAGGAAAAAGAGGGCGCACACCTCATCGACCTGTCGGTCGCGGCCGCGGGTCGAGACGAAACAGAGGACATGGTCGCCATCTGCTGCCGGCTCAACCGCGAGCTCCGCCTCCCGGTGATGATTGACTCCACCCGGCCGGAGACAATCCGGGCCGCGCTCGAACACCTGGCCGGCAGAAGCGTGGTCAACTCGGTCAGTCTCGAAGACCCGGCCCGGGCCGAGCAGGTTATCGAGACCTGCCGCCGGCACGGGGCCGCGCTCGTCCTCCTGGCGATTGACGAGCAAGGCATGGCGACGACCGCCGAACGCAAGCTGGCCGTGGCGCGCAGGCTCTTCGACCTCGCGACCCGGCGCGGCGGGCTGGCGCCGGAAAGCCTGTTCTTCGACTTCCTGACCTTCACCCTCGCCAGCGGCGACCCTGGTCTTGCCGACAGCGCGGCCCAGACCCTGGCCGCGCTCCGGGCCGCCCGACAGCAGTTCCCCGCCAGCCATACGATTCTCGGCGTCAGCAACGTCTCGCACGGGCTTGAGCCTGAGACACGTCGGGCGCTCAACTCGGTCTTCCTCGCCCGCGCGGTCGAGCACGGACTCGACGCCGCGATTATGCATGCCGGCCGCGTGCTGCCGTTGGCCGAGCTCTCCTCCGCGACCGTGGCGGTCTGCGACGACCTGATATTCAATCGGACCCGGGACGGCGTCCCGCCCCTTGCGCGGCTCCTTGACCACTTCCGCCTGCCTTCGCCGTTCGCCGTTCGTCGTTCGCCGCTCGTCGTTCGCCGTTCGCCGGGCGGCCCGCGACGCCGCCTGCGGCAGGCCATTCTTGCCGGCGACACCGCCACGGCCCGTGACGTGCTGGAAAAGATGCTCCGCAAGTCTTCGCCGCTGCACCTGATTCAGGCCGAGCTTGTACCGGCCATGGACGAGGTCGGTCGGCGCTTTGCCCGGGGACAGATGCAACTGCCGTTTGTCCTCCGCTCGGCCGAAACGGTCCGCTGCCTGCTGGCGGCCGCGGCGGCCCGCCTGCCCGCTCATGCCCGCCGACCGCGCGGCCGACTTGTCATTGCCACGGTTCGCGGCGACATCCACGACATCGGCAAGAACCTGGTTGACCTGGTCGTGTCGAGCGCCGGTTTCGAGGTCGTCAACCTGGGCGTGCGTCAGACCGCGGAGGATATCATGGCTGCGGTTCGCGCCCATCAGCCGGACGCGGTCGGCCTGTCCGGGCTGCTGGTCGAATCGGCCCGGGTGATGCGCGAATACCTGATCGCTTTCGCCCGCCAGGGCATCACCGTTCCCGTCATCTGCGGCGGCGCGGCATTGACAAGCGCATATGTTGCCAAAGAACTGAAACCCGTGTACACTGGGGACGTTTACTATGCAAAGGATGCTATCGCAGGACTAGAAATCATGAAGAACACAACCAGCAAGAAGACCGCATTCCAAACGAGCCGGGCGCTGGGTGCGTCGGCGGTTTTCCGCGGCACGAAGATTGAGCGCGCCGGCGGCGAGCGACTCTGGCAGTACGTTGACCTTGAGACCGTGGTCATCCGGCGGTGGAAGCTGCTCAAGCCGGGCGCGCCCGCGGCCCAGATGAAGGCCGCGTTGCACCTGGCCGCGAACACTATTCGGCAGCACAACAAACGCGGCATCTGGCACGGCGCGTATGTCTACGGCATCCTGCTTGCCCGCGCCGCCTCCGATGCGCTGCTGCTGCTCCATCCGGGCAGCGAGCAGGAGATGAGCCGACTGGAACTCTCCTCCGGCTACCTGCGCCGGCTGCACCGTCGCTTCGGCGACGAGCCGTTTCACGCCGCGCTGCAGGTG
>CAZQFS010000107.1:0-10767 GCA_964592755.1 uncultured bacterium
TGGACTGGGGCTGCGGGGCAGGTAGGATTGGGGGTGTTTTGCCGCCGATGGCTCTCGTGCATCCTGGCTGCAACCGTGGCCGCGGCCGGGTGCAGACAGGCAGGCAGGTCGAATCGTGCGCCGACCGTGGTGATAACCCGCGGACCCCATGAGCCGGTGATGACGAGCGAAGTGAGGTTTGAGTGGTCTGGGGCTGATGCCGACGGAGTGATTACCGGTTACTGCCACGGGCTGGACGATTCGGTGCCCAGGACATGGACCGAGTCGACCGGGGTGACGCTTGAAGGGCTCGGGTTCGGGGTGCACGATTTCTATGTGCAGGCGGTGGACGATTCCGGCGCGCGGTCGGTGGCCGCGGTGTGGACGTTTTCGTATGAGTATCCGGGCGCGCTTGAGCCGGCCGGCTCAGATACGACCTTTGACATGGTGACGTGGAACATCGAGAACTTTCCCAAGGCCGGGACCCGGAGTGTTAGCCAGGTGCGGTCGCTCGCGGCGCAGCTCGACGTTGACTTGTTCGCGGTGCAGGAGATTGCCGATACGGTCGCGTTCAGGAGCCTTGTTTCAGGCCTTGCGGGTTATGCGGGTTTGTATTCTCCGGACCGTTACGGAGGGAGCTATCAGAAGACCGGGGTAGTGTATCGGACCGCGATGGTTGCGGTGACCGGGATGGGGCAGTTGTTTGTGTCGAACGACGCGTTTCCCAGACCGCCGATTGAGATGTTCGTGACGGCAACCGGGAATGGACGGGTGTTTGATTTCCGGCTCATCGTGCTCCACCTGAAGGCCGGAGGAGCGAGCGAAGACCGCGAGATGCGCCGGGCTGCGTGCCGGTTGCTGAAGGGGTATCTTGACGTCGAGGTGGAGACCGGTCCTGAGCCCGATTTCGTCGTGGCCGGAGACTGGAACGACCAACTGGATGACCCGGTTGAAGAGAACGTGTTCCAGCCGTTTCTCGACGACACGAGCCGGTATTCGTTCCTGACGCGGCCGCTGGCCGGCAACGCCAGCCAGAGCTCATACATCGGCGGCGGGCTGATTGACCACATCCTTGTGACGCGCGATGCACGGGCAGAATACGGCGCGGGCCAGACCAGAACCCTGAGGCTGGATGACCGGGTGGCACGTTACCGGGAAGAGGTGTCCGACCATCGGCCGGTGCTGGCCGGGTTTTCGGTGTTCCGGCCGGGACCGCAGCGCAATTGACCCGGAGCGTAGGCAGGGGTATGATTGGCCCGTGACGATTCTGCAGCGTTCGGCGCTGAAGCAGTTCTTCCCGCCGTTCTTTCTGGCGATTGTCGTCCTGACGTTCGTTCTGCTGATGGACCGGCTGTTTCTGCTGGCCGACCTGCTGGTGCGCAAGGGCGTGGCCGTGGCCGTGGTCGGCGAGATGATGGTTCTCTCTTTGCCGTTTGTGGTCAGCGTCTGCGCTCCGCTCGGAAGTCTGATTGCCGGCGTGATTACGTTCGGCAGGATGGCGCAGGACAATGAGATTCGCGTTATCCGGGCTGCGGGCATCAGGGTGGAACGGGTGTTTGCGCCGACCGCCTGGGCCTGTGCGGCCCTGGCCGTGGTGATGACCGGGTTCAATGGGTATGCCGTGCCCGAGGCCCAGCATCGGGTGCGGAATCTGATTTCGGATGTGGCACGGAAGAAACCGGCGCTGCGGATTCGTGAGGGGGTGTTCATGGACGACTTTGCCGGGTACATGGTGTACATCGGCTCGATGGAGGAGCGGCACTCGCGGGTGAAGAACGTGGCGATATTCGAGTCGCGGCCCAAAGGCGCGGCACCGAGCTTTGTTACTGCGCCGCGCGGCGAGATTTCCTATACCCCGGATGACCGGTACATGATTCTGACGCTGTATGACGGAGAAATCCACGAGCTGGTGACCGGCACGACCTATCGGCGACTGAAGTTCGAGCGCCAGGTGATTAACGTGCCGATGGATGATGAGCTGGTGCGGCGCGACCGGGAGTATCGGAGTGATGAGGAGATGACGATGCCGCAACTCGCGGCTCAGCTCAGGCGGCTGCGGGCCGAGGCGGCCGAGATTGCCCGGCAGGTCGCCGAGGCAAAGGCATTGGCCCAGGAAAACGAGCCGTCCGCGATGCGGGCCAATGAGCTGGCGACAAGGCTGCGTTACAAGAACCTGGAGCTGTCACGGCACGAGGTCGAGCTGCATAAGCGGCTTTCGCTCGGGTTCTCGGCGTTCTTCTTCGTCCTGTTCGGTGCGCCGGTCGGGCTGCTGCTGCGGCGGGGCGGGGTCGGAACCGGGTTCATTTTCGGCCTGGTGTTCTTTGCCGTGTACTATGTGCTGCTGCTTGCCGGGCAGAACCTGGCCGATGCCGGCAGGCTCAATCCGTTCGTCGGGATGTGGCTGCCGAATCTGCTGCTCGTACTGCCGGTGGCGGAGCTGTTCAGCCGGGCATTCTTTGAGCGGTCGGCGCTGGCCATGCTGGTGAGGCGGAAGTGAAGACGATTGACCGGCATCTGGTGAAGGAGCTTGTCAAGTTCACCTTGCTGGCGTGTCTTTCGGTCGTGGTCATCTACCTGCTGATTGACCTGTTTGAGGAACTGAACTACTTCACCAGCCGCCGGGTGAGTCTTTTCGTTATCCTGCTCAACTACGCCTACACCCTGCCGTCCGCGGTGACCCTGCTCTATCCGGTGAGCCTGATTCTGGCGGTGTTTGTCGTCTATGGCCAGATGGTCCGGCATCGGGAGCTGCACGCACTGCAGAGTGCGGGGGTCTCGGTGCGGCGGCTGTTCCTGCCCGCGGTCGGGCTGGGCGCGGCGTCGGTTGTGGTCTATCTGGTCGGCAATGAGCTGGTGACGATTCCGGCCAACGCCCGGCTTTCCGACCTGCGGCGGACAAGAATCGAGAAACGTCAGGCGGCTCAGGTCCAGAAGCGGAGCAATGTCTACTTTGTCGGCGAGCAGGGACGAGTGTTCTATATCCGCGAGTTTGCGTCGGACGGGGTGATGCAGAACTTCAGCCTGACCGAACTGGGCCCGGACCGGCGCGTGGTGCGCCGGGTGGACGGAGCCGAGGCGGTTTACGTTGATGGCCACTGGCTGGGCCGGAACCTGAGCATCCGCGAGTTCGATGGGGCGGGCAATGAGCGACTGACTCAGACCGAATCGCTCGACCTGACGATGATTACCGAAAAGCCGGCCGATTTTGTCGGCACGGCCCGACCGGTTGAGGAGACATCCACCGCGGCGCTGCGGAGCTACATCAGCCGGATGAGGCGGGCCGGGGAGAACGTTGCCAAGCAGGAGGTTGAGTACTACTATCGGTTCTCCTATTCACTTATCGGGCTGGTCGTGGTGGTGCTCGGGCTGCCGATTGCGGTACGCCTGCGGCGGGGCGGGACGATGTTCGGGCTCGGACTCGGGCTCCTTTTCTCGTTTCTCTACTGGGGCGCAATCCAGATGAGTCGCGCCTATGGCACGTCGCACGTGGTCAGCCCGGCCCTTGCCGCGTGGCTGCCGAACATCGTGTTCGGCGCGGTTGCTGCAGTACTGGCGATAAGGATTGAGCGGTAGCGATGAGACCGGCGGTGTTCGCCTGCCTGACCGTGCTCCTGACGGCAGCGTGCGGCTCAGCCCTGCCCGCCGGGATGACCTGCGATTCCGACACCAACTGCCTCTACGTCCCGGCCCGGGTCAGGTCCGCGGCGGCCCGGGTTCCGGCCCTGGTCGTGCTCTCGTGCACCGGCGCGATGCCGGTTGACCTTGACACAGTGCGCGTCGTCGGCGACTCGCTCAACTGGGTGATGGCCACCTGCCATCGTACCCGCAACCATCGGGACATGCAGTTGAACGACCGGGACATCGTTCGTACCATCGCCAAGCTGCTCCGGCATCCGAAGGTCGATTCAAGCCGGGTGTTTCTTTTCGGGTTCTCGGGTCAGGGGGTGCAGGCGCTGGCAACCATGCTGCTGCACCCGGAACTGGTGCGCGGGGTGGTGGCGGTCTGTCCGCACAGTCAGGCGATGGCACTGGCGGACTGGGACCTGCTGTCGGGTCGGCTTGTCTATCTGGTAACACGGGAAAAGGACTGGAACCGGCACGCATGTGAGACGATGTTCCAGCAGTTCATGGAGCATGGAGTCCAGGCGCAACTGCGCGTAACCAGGGGCGAGCACGGCCCCGGGCCAAAGGCCGAGCTGCTTTCCGGCTGTGTCTGGCTGAACCAGAGCAGCCGACCGTGAACTCGGCAGCGGTCAGACGATGTGCCCGGGTTGACACGTCAGCGCGACGAGGTAGAATCCGGCAGTGAAAACAGGCATCGGCGTACTCGCCTCGGGTCGAGGCTCGAACTTCGAGGCGCTGGCCCGGGCGGCACAGAACGGCACGATTGACGGCGAAGTACGGCTGCTCGTGGTCAACGTCCCGGCCGCAGCCGCGCTGGCCCGGGCCGAGTCGCTCGGAGTGCGGGCCTGCGTCGTCAGCCACAAGGACTTCTCCACCCGGGTCGCGTTCGAGCAAGCCCTCACTCGTGAGCTTGAGTCAAGTGAGGTGGAGCTGGTCTGCCTGGCCGGGTTCATGCGCATCCTGTCGCCGTTCTTTGTCGGTCAGTTCCGCAACCGCATCATGAACATCCATCCGTCGCTCCTGCCGGCGTTTGCCGGGTTGCAGGGGATGCAAGTGCACGAGGCGGCGATTAGTGCGGGAGTCAAGTTCTCCGGCTGCACGGTTCATTTTGTCAGCGAGGACGTGGACGCCGGGCCGATTATCGTCCAGCGGGTCGTGCCGGTCCACGACGCGGACACGGCGCTGACCCTGGCCGAGCGCGTACTGGCCGAGGAGCACAAAGCCTATGTTGAGGCGGTACGCCTCTACTGCGCCCGCCAGCTTGTGGTCCAGGGCAAAAGAGTAAAACTGGTGTCGGCATGAAGGACAGGCTGCGGGTCGCGGTCGTCGGGTGCGGCGCCCAGGCCCAACTGGCCCACATCCCGGCCCTGAAGGCCAGTCCCAACATCGAACTGGCTGCGCTGTGTGACACCGACGTGCGCAAACTGAACCAGCTCTGCCAGATGCACGGGGTTGCGCGTCATTACGCGGACTTCGATGCCCTGATTGAAGCACGGGAGATTGACGCCGTGCTCATTGCTACGCCCAACCACCTGCACGCGCCGATGACCCTGGCAGCCCTGCGTCACGGCAAGGACGTGCTCTGCGAGATGCCGCTGGGCCTGAGCGCGGCCGAGGTCGAGCAAATGGTCGAGACCGCACGTCAGGAACAACGGAGCCTGATGCCGTGTCTCGCGGCCCGGCTCAGGCCGGACGTACAGTCTATCCGGCGGTTCATTGACGGCGGCGAGCTGGGCGCGCTCTACTATGCCAAGACCGGCTGGCTCCAGGGACGCGAGTCGTGGTCCCTGCCCGGCTGGCGCGGCCAGCGGCTGCGTGCCGGCGGCGGTGCGTTCATGAGCCTGGGCACATCCCTGCTCGATGCGTCGCTCTACCTGCTGTCGGACCACAAGCCGGTGTCGGTAATCGGCGTAGCCCACCACCGGGACCCGCGCGCCGAGGTTGAGGATACCGCGTTTGCCATGATTCGCTTTGAACCCGAGCTCCTGCTTACCGTCGAGGTCAGTTGGAGTGTACTCCAGGAAAAGGACTTCACCTATCTCAACCTGATGGGCAACAGCGGGGCCGCACTCCTGAACCCGGTGCAGATTCACAAAGAGATGCATGGCCATCTGGTGAACGTCACGCCCCAGATATCACCCAAAGGCATCCAGCGTGCTGCGCATCAGGCGCTCATCAGAGTCTGGGTTGAGTCGTTGCTCCGCGGGTCTACTCCGGTTGTGACCGCGGAAGACGGACTCGTAATCGCCCGACTGGCCGACGCATTCTACCACTCCCAGAAGACCCGTTGCGAAGTCCGGCCCGGGTAAGAAAACCCCTGCTGCTCGCGGCCGCGGCGTTGTGCCTCGGCCTCGCGTTCGCCCCGTTTCCGTTTCGCCTGCTGGCACTGGTCGCCCTCGTGCCGCTGCTCGGCGTGACCGACCACGCGCCATCCCGACGACAGGCGTTCTTCTGGGGCTGGCTGTTCGGCGGCCTGGCCGCAGCCTGGCACCTCTTCTGGGTCTGGTTTCTGGTCGTGCCGGTTGAGCCGGTCACCAGGGTTCTTCTGAATATCGGCGTAGTCCTGCTGTTTGCCTATCTCGGGCTGTACGTCGGGGTCTTTGCGCTCGTCGTGCGCTGGCTCGGGTTGTGGTCGGCGCCGTTTGTCTGGGTCCTGCTTGAGTTCGCCCGCAGTCGGACCCAGATTGCCTTTCCCTGGGACCTGCTCGGCTACACAATGACACCGGTCAACCCGTTCATTCAGCCGGCCGCACTCGGCGGGGTATTCCTCGTGTCCGCCTGGGTCGTGCTGGTCAACCTGCTGTTTTACGGCCTGCTTGTCGGGCCGGGCCGCAGGTGGCACCTGCTCGGACTGGTCCTGGCCCTGGCCGGGCCCTTGCTCTACAGTCGAACCGTGGTCCGACCGACACCAGACTGGTTCAAGGTCGCGATTGTCCAGCCCAACGTCTCGCCTCTGGACAAGGGCGACTGGGAGTCGCGCGAACGGATTCAAGCCGACCTGGTGCGGCTGACCTGCCGGGCCGCCGAGCACCGGCCTGACCTGATTCTCTTCCCGGAGACGGCCACGCTGGTGGACGTGACCCGGTCAAGCACCATCGGACCGGTTATGCAGCGCCTGGTTGACTCGCTCGGAATCGAGGTCCTGACCGGGACCCCGCTCCGCGACGACCAGCGCGGAACCTGGCACAACGGTGCGGTGCTTGTCCGACCGGGTGAGTGGCCGCCAAGCCAGCGCCATTACAAGATGCGGCTTGTTCCTTTCTCGGAGAAGATACCGTATGCCGATGAGCTACCGTTACTTAAGAAGTTGATTGGAACACACGACATGGGCGACTGGGCACGCGGCCACACCTTCACAATCTTCCAACTGAGTCGGGCGCGAGCATCGGCGCTGGTCTGCTACGAAGCGATTTTCCCGGACCTGTGCCGGGAGTTTGTCGTTCGCGGCGCTCAGGTTCTGGCCAACGTCACCAACGACGGCTGGTTCGGCCGACTGCTTGGAGCCCAGCAGCATGCCGAACTGGCGGTGATGCGCGCGGTCGAGAACGGCGTGCCGATGGTCAGGAGCGCGAACAACGGCATCTCGTTTATCGTTGACCCTTTCGGTCGGGTGCTGAAGCGCACCCGTCTGTTCACTCAAGACGTCCTGGTCGGTGACGTACCGGCAGCGCGCGGGCCGACCCTGTACCGGCGATTCGGCGACTGGTTCGTCGGGCTGAGTCTGGTCGTGCTGGTCGGCGTGCTCGTGGTGCGACGGCTGAGCCGGCGGGCCAGGGTCAGTTGAGCTTGACCGCAAGCACCACCGGCCTCGAGATGACCTCGGGCTGGCCGCTGCTGCGGGCCGCCTTGACATTCACCAGATAGATGCCTGCCGGCTGGGGACGGGAAAGCGCGTCGGTGCCGTCCCACTTCAGGTCGTAGTAGCCGCCCGGCGCGTTGGCGAGCAGTTCTCGAACGTGCCGGCCCTCCAGGTCATAGACATTGACGCTCAATCGATAGCCGGTCGTGGGCGCATTGAGCTGGATGCTGGCTGCCTGGCCCAGCTCGGGCGCGAATGGATTGGGTGCAATCGTGTCGACCACCAGCCCGGAGACCGGCGGAAACACAGACGAAGTATCGAAAATGTCCGACTGGAACCGGGGCATGAGCTGATACCCGCTGGTGTAGGGCTCGGAGTCGTCGTACTGGCCGGCGATGCCGGTGATGCGGATGCGGCGGCCCTTGGTCAGGGCGGTGGTGCTGATGCCGGTTGTGTTGTTGATGCGGACCGCGAGCGCGGCATTGCCGTTCTTCACTGTCATGTTGTAACCCGGGCCTGATGAGTACGGAGCCTGGACGATGTCGGCGACGACAGTGATGAGGTCGCTTTCCATCGCTTCGGTCAGGCCGGCGTTGAACGGCAAAATCCGCGGCAGGATGAAGTTGCGCACCGTGTCAAGGAGCACGGCCACCCGGCTGTCGGCGAGTTCGGTCAGTCCGTTGTACTCGGTCACGGTCCCGATGACCTCCCAGTGCGCGCCGAGTGAATCAAGCCAGCCGGCCTGGCCCGGGTCATAGGTTCCTCCGTAGACATTCACGCCGGCACTCGAATCCTGGAGAAACCAGCTCTTGGCACCGCTGGTGAAAGCATAGGCCGGGCCTGTCACCCAGCCGCGCACGCGGACGACCTCGCCCAGTCGCCGTGGCGTAACCCCATCCGGGCCCACGGCCTGAACCGACTCAATCGGGATGACCGGCATGTCGCTGGCGGTACGCGAGAAGTCAGTTGCAAACCGCGGCAGCACCTGGTACCCGGCGAGCGGGTTGGACGTGTCCGAACCCGTGTACTGGCCCTTGATTCCCAGCAGAGAAAAAGTGTCCGGCACGCAGATGAGACCGGCCAGTGCGGTCTGAGGGTCAACGTACATCTTGGTCGTGCCGGTTTCGTCGGTCAGGTCGTAACTCTTGTTGCCGACCAGCACCGTGGCGGTCGTGGTGATGCCTCGCAGCAGGACGAGCTCGCCTTCGTACTGCTCGTCGTTCACCTGGGCACAAGTCAGCACGCGGGGCTCGGGTACAGGCCGGCCCCGGCCGACTAGGGTCACGGTTGCATCTGCCACCTCGGTCTTGCCCCGGTACCAGTCAACCTTGCCCGAAACCACGACGCTGTCGCCGAGGTCGGCGTTCTGGAAAGCGAAGCTGAAGACGTTCACGCCCGATGTGCCGTCCTGAATGTAGATGTCGGTGTAGCGCGTGTCGAACAGGCTGTCGGGCACGGTGACGATACCGGTGACGGTGACGTCCTGGCCGCGGCGGTCCGGCTTGCCATTGTTGTCGAGGTCCTCGATGACCGTGGCAATGGGCAGAACCTGAGCACCGACCATGCCGGAAGACAGAAGGAACACCAGGAAAGCTCTCATCTCTTCATCTCCTTCTCAACCGCAGCCGCGGCGGCGTCGAGTGCTGCCTGGGCACCGGCCTCACCGCGCATCACCTTTTCCAGCGCCTCGCTCAGAAGGCGACGGCCGCTGAACCACGCCTCGGTCCTCGGTTCAAACGATACATACTCAAGCTGGGCCAGCGCCGAAGCGAGCCCCGGCACCTGGCCGACAAACTGCTGGTAGCCGGGCAGCGCAAGCGAGCTGCGCCGCGCCGGAACATAACAGGTAGCCTGCGCCCACGCGGCCTGACGCACCGGGCTCGTGAACCACTTGATGAACCGCCAGCAGGCGGTTACCTGCTCGGGCGTGCCGGTCCGGAACACGCCGACGTTCGTGCCGAAAGAGAGAACGTTCGGCCGGTCCCAGGAAGGCACCGGCGCGACCGCGACCGGGAAAGTCATGCCCGGCTTCATGAACGCCCATGACACGCTCGTGCCCCAGATGCAGGCAATCCTGCCCGACAGAAAGTCGTTCTGCGGGTCGTAGCCGGTGTTGAACATCGCGCTCGAATCCTTCGCGACAAGCTCATGCATGAACTCGGCCGCCCTGACGCCGGGCGCGGCGTTGAAGCTGACCCGGCCGGTCACCGGGTCGAGGTAGTCGCCGCCCTGCTGCCTGAGCATGCACCCGAACATCCACTCGTTCACGCCGCCGGCCGTGCCCCATACTCCCTGACCGCGGTCGGTCAGCCGGCTCACCATGGTCCGGAACTCGCTCCACGTTTTCGGGAACTCCTGATACCCGGCGTTCTCCAGCATCTTCACGTTGTAGAAAAAGACCGGCACCGACTTGTTGAACGGCAGGGTTACAATCCTGCCGTCCCACGAATTGTCCTCAAGGAACGCGGGGTAGAAATCGGCCAGCTCCTCCGCGGAGAGCCCGTCCGGCCCGTGCACCAGTGAGTCGAGCTCGACCAGTTTGCCCATTTCGAGGAACTGGCTGGTCCACGACTCATACATCTGGGCCATGTTCGGCGGCGCATTCACCTGTACCGCGCCCATCAACTTCTGGGAAAGGGCCGAATAGCTGCCCATCGATACCGGCTCAATATCAAGGCCGGGGTTGGCTCGCTCGAACTCGGCGATCATCGAATCGAGCGCATCGCCCAGAGGCCCACCCATCGCGTGCCAGAAAGTCACCTTGACCGGGTTTCTGCCGGCCGGGTTGCCCGGACCGCCGCAGCCCGAAACGAACACCGCAACCAGCACGAACGCAGGAAACAGCATCTTCAGATTCACGCGGCTATTCTAGCCCGGATGACCACACAGTCAAACCAACCCTGACCTCGGCGCCGGTCGCAGCACCGCTTCTCACGCCCCCACCGCTCCGAAAACCGCTCGACAAGCTCGCCGATGGCTTTGGGGGCGTTACCCACGGAGTCGGTACATTGACCGAAACGCGGCTGTCAACCCCATCATTGCCCCCAACGGCCAGGGCCACGGCGGCCGGGGACTCGCGACCCGACGACTCACGGCTCCGAGCGGCCTCGCCAGCGTCCTCCTCACGCTCTCGTCCCCCGCGCCTAACGCCCGGGACTGTGCATGTCATTGACAACAGAAAATCTAGTATTATGCCCCCGGAACTCCCTGTGGCTAGGAGTCATCGCTGCCTGCGTCAACGAGGCCGCGTTCGGCCTTCGGGCCGTCCTGCGTGAGGTCAGTGATGCGCCAGCCACGTGCCTTGAGGCCGCACGTGTCGAATCCTGCGGGTAGAGTGTCCTTGCAGACCGCGAGGCAAAGGAGTT
>CAZQFS010000108.1:0-10263 GCA_964592755.1 uncultured bacterium
GCGGGCCGGCTGCGCGACGTCTGTCTTTGATGTAGCGCATCAGCGCGGTATCATCGGCGACCGTGATGCCGAGGCTTTCGTCACTCCACCAGTGCCCGCGGTTCGGCACTTCGCGATAGACGAACTCCTGGTCCAACTCGCTGAGCCAGAGCGCGAAGTTGCGGCCGTGCAGGGTCGGCACGTTATCGTCGTCTGCGCCGTGGACGATGAAGCAGGGCAGGTTGAGCGCATTGCCGAGCAGGGCCGGTACGTTGTCCGAACGCAGGGCTTTGTCGCGTATCGCGAGCTGGCCGGGCTGGGCAAAGACCGCGCTGCGCTGCAGAAACCACGGCACGTAGAGCTGGTGCGTGGGCCAACTGGCCTGGGGCGCGACAACCGCGAACCGGTCCGGGTGATTCAGGCCGACGTGCCAGTCACCGTGTCCGCCCATCGAGCCTCCACACAAGAGCACCCGGTCCGGGTCAATCGGCAGGCGCGAAAGCACCGTGTCGAGTACCTCGATGGCGTCGAGCCGGCCCCAGTCCTGCCAGTCAAAGCCGTAGGGCCTTCGGTTCGTCGGGGCTACGACAAAAGCCCAGTCTTTCTGCTTGTAGGCGTTGGCCTGACCCCATGCCTCGACCCCGGCGCCGTGCAGCGTGAAGATGACCGGGTAACGGCGCGACGGGTCGAAGTCCTTTGGGTAGGTCACGGCATAGTACTGGCACGAGCTGTCGAGCGCGGACATGAAAGTCTGACGGCGCGGCTGGTCCGGCTTGCGGAACAACAGGCGCAGGGTTTCGCTCACCGGGCCGAGGCCTGATGTTGTATCGTTCAGGCTCACCCTGACTACGAGCTTCAGGCCGACCGAGTCGTACGGTGCCGGTGGAAGCCGGGCAAAGAGCGGGACCTTCTTGACCCCGAGGCCGGGCAGGTTGGATGCGACCGTCTCGGCGACCACGGAGTCAGTCGCGAGCCTCAGTTGCAGCCTGACCTGACCGATGCGGTCGGGCGTGTTGTTCACGAGCGGGACGCCGAACCAGGCGGAAACGGGAGTATCGGGAACGAGGTCAGGGGCCGTGATGTCCTGTCCCACGATGCTCACTGGTGCGGGAGCCGGCACGAGCAGGAACCGGACACGTTCGTCGCCGTAACCTGAGATGCGCAGCAGCACGCGGTTGGTGCCGGAGTCGAGCAGCACCGGGACCTTGAACCAGTTGTTGCCGTACACGTCGCCCGGATAGCTCCAACCGTTGAGCACGAACCCGCCGAGCTTCGTGGCTACGGCCAGAGCCCGGCCGCGCTCGGCGCACTCGAACTCGGCGTAGGCATAGCCGGCGCAGGTCAGGCCGGCGATGCCGTAGTAGTTCTGAATCGAGTCCCTGCGCACGTTCTGGTAGTCGGTCTCAAGCCAGCCCAGCGAGTCGCTCTTCACCCGGCGGCACGTGACCACCCCTCCCTGGACAAGGCACGAGCGGAACGTGTCGCCCTCGGTCGGCCGGAACGTCGCCGGGTCCTCGACCGCGCCGCTGATGCCCTCGCGCGGCCCGACAAGGAACGGGCCGCACATAATCCAGTCGCGGATGAGGATTGTGTCAGGAATCTCCGGAGCCGGCGCCGCGCCCAGATTCAGCACAAGTACGAGGAAGGCAGCCACAGTGGACAGACTATAGCCGGGTTCGAGTTCAAGTCAAAACCAGGCCCGGCGCAATTCTTCACTTGACTATGGCCGCTGGACGAAGAGAATATCAGCAAGACGACCAGGCCCGGCATAGCGGTAAGAGGCGAGACCGGTCTTGGGTACGATTGGTCCGGAACACAAACCACCCAATCCAGGAGGATTGACTCATGAAGTACGTGCTGTCTCTACTGGCAGCAGTGATTGCTCTCGCGTCGGCCGGGCTGATTGAGCCGGCGCTCGAGGAGCAGATGGTCCGTGTTGACGGGCCAGAGCGGCTGGGCGTGATGATTGCCCTGAAGCGCCAGCTTGACGGTGAGAACATCATCCGAACCATCAAGAACAAGCAGCAGCGCTGGGAGACCACGGTCAGCGCGCTCAAGGAGATGGCCTCGTATGATCAGGCCGCGCTCCTCTCGGAGCTGCGTGCGTTCGAAGTCGCCGGCAAGGTCGCCGAGATTCGGCCGCTGTGGATTGTCAATGCGGTCTACTGCGAGGCGACGCCGGAGGTGATTCGCACGGTTGCCGACCGGGATGAGGTCTGGTTCGTGCAGTGGGACCTTATCCCGACCGAGAATGCGCTGGGCATCGCGCCGGCAACCAGTGCGCGGGACCTGACCGACGGGACGTTCACGGTCGAGTGGAACGTGCGCAAGGTCAAGGCCGATTCGGTCTGGTACGTCTACGGCTACACCGGCGACGGCGTGGTCGTCGGTGACATCGACACCGGCTGCGACTACACCCATCCGGACCTTGCCAGTCATATGTGGACCGACCCGAACTATCCCTACCATGGCTGGGACTTCGAGAACAACGATAACGACCCGATGGACTCGAACGGCCACGGCACGCACACCTGCGGCACGGTTGCCTCAGACGGCACTGCCGGCGACACCTGCGGCATGGCACCTAAGGCGCAGATTATGAGCACGCGGACTAAGACCAGCCTCAGCCCGCCGTACCCGGACACGATTGCCGAGAACACGGTACTCAACTCGATGCAGTTCTGCGTCGCGCCGCCGCTCTCGCCGGATAATCACGCGCACCTGCTGACCATGAGCCTCGGCTGGATTATCCGTTCCTGGAGCCCGCGCCAGGCGGTCTGGCGTGCTGCGGTGACCAACGTAGCCGCGGCCGGGCTGCCCTATTTCATCGCCGCGGGTAACGAGGGTTCTTCGAGTCCGCCGTACAACGTCCGCTGCCCGGGCCATTGCCCGGACCCGTGGAAGCACCCGGCCGACACGACCGGCGGGCTCTCGGGTTCGATTTCCATCGGCGCGACCGACAACAACGACAACTACGCATCGTTCACCTCTTGGGGACCGGTGACCTGGGATACGATTGACCCTTACCGCGACTACCGCTATCCGCCCGGACTCCTGAAGCCGAGCTTCTCCGCGCCGGGCGTGGACGTCACCTCGACGCGCCGGGGCGGCGGCTATACCCAGATGTCGGGTACCTCAATGGCCACGCCGTGCGCGGCCGGAGTCTGCGCCTTGATGCTGGAGAAGAATCCGGGTCTGCTGCCCGAGGAAGTAGACGAAATCATGCAGAACTCGGTCCTGCCGCGCGGAACCCAGCCCAAGAACAATACCTACGGCACGGGCCGGATTGACGCGATGCGCTGCATCGAAAACACGCCGTTGCCCGGCGCGCGGCACGACGTGGCGATGGACAAGGTCCTTGCGCCGACCGCGAAGATTGAGCCGCGCACTCCTCTGGCTCCGGTGTGCGTTGTCAAGAACCGGGGCACCTACCCGGAGCCGAACGTCACAATCTACTGCAAGGTCGAGTCGCTCGGCACTCAGATTTACAGCCGGTCGGCGACTATCACCCTGCTCGACTCCGCGGGCGTAGACACGGTGACGTTCCCGAACTGGAACGTGGGCCCGGGCAGTCAGACGTATGACCTGACGTTCTGGCACTTCCACACGCCGGACACGAGCCGCCGCAACGACACCCTGCGTGCGTCCACCACGACCCGGGGCCACGATGTGTCGGTTGCCGGCGTGAACATCGGAGCCAGGGTGCGGGCCAATACTACGGTGACGCCGCGCATCACGCTGCGCTCAACCGACTACACTGAGCGCGGATTCATGGCGTACTGCCGCATCGACTCGGCCGGGACGCGCGTCTACTCTGATTCGGTCGCGGTCGACAGCGTGCCCGAGATGGGGACGCGCAGTCTGGCGTTCCCGAGTGCGTGGCAGGTCGGCGACTCAGGCGCGAGCTACCAGGTGTCGATGTTCCACAACTGCCCGCCGGACGAGAACCGGCGCAACGACACCCTGCACATCGCGACGACCGCGGTCGAGCAGATTCGGGTGCTCTGGATTTTCTCAGACTACAGTGCGCCGGATACCACGCTTGGAGTAAGGCTTCAGGCCCTGGGCGACTCGGTGGACTACTTCGACGGCCAGACCGGGACCCCGACCCTGCAGCAGCTCTCGGGATACGACGCGGTCGGTGCCCACTCGAATTACACCTATCAGAGTCCGTCCGGTCTGGGTGATGTGCTGGCCGACTACGTTGATGCGGGCGGCGGCGTCGTGCTGGCCAACTTCTCCTATACCTCGGGCTGGGAAATGGAAGGCCGGGTCATGACCGGCGCCTACGCGACCATCAACGCGGGCGCGAATACCCGCCAGGCCGCTTCGCTGGGTTGGACCAATCCGGCCCATCCGATAATGGCCGGCGTGAGTTCGGTGCAGGACCAGTTTATGGCCCAGGGCACGTTTGTTTCGACGGCAGAGTCGGTTGCGCGCTGGAGCGACGGCCGGCCCTACGTGGCAGTGAGCTCGAACCAGAAGGTCGCCGGGACCAACATGTATCCGGGTTCCTACACCACGCCGGAGCGCCAGGGCGACTGGGCGCTGGTCATTCACAACGCCCTGATGTTCGTGTCGGGCGGAGCAACCGGAATCGGCGGGTTCGACCCGTTCTCTCCGGTGTTGCACGTCACGCTGCAGGCCGCGCCCAATCCGGCCCAGTATCAGGCAAGAGTCAGCTATGCCCTGTCGGCAGCCGGGCCGGTGGAACTCGCGGTGTATGACCAGAGCGGCCGGCTCGTGCGCACGCTGTTCAACGGCAAGGTCAGGTCAGGAGTCAACAGCCTGGTCTGGAACCTTGACGACAACGACGGTCGGGCCGTGGCCAAAGGCGTCTACTTCTGCAAACTCGTGGCTCAAGACAGGACCCTGAGCCGCAAGCTCGTAGTTCGCTAGTTCGCCGGTAAGACACCACTGCCGGGGCAGGTCTTCTGCCCCGGCAGTCCTTTGGTGGAGCAGAACTGCCCGGCAGACTACATGTCGGCCACTGCTGGAGTTGAGGCGGGTGTGTCAACACCGCGCAGGCCGGCAGCAATCGCGGCGGGCGGTAGTTCACCACAAAGACGCAAGGACACCAAGCTGGTCCGGTCGGAGCCGGAGTCTGTTCGTGGTCTCGTGCCTTCGTGGCTGAGTCCGGGTCTGGCCGGCGGCAGGCTGGCAGCAGGACTGGGCTGGGGACCGGGCAGCGGACCGGGCGGTGGTCTGGGCAGTGGGCTGGGCAGAGGACTGGGCGATGTACTGGGCAGCGGACCGGGTAGAGGACTGGGTGGTGGACCGGGCAGCGGGCTGGGCCGAGGACTGGACGCTGGTCTGGGCAGTGGGCTGGGCAGAGGACTGGGCGATGTACTGGGTACAGGACTGGGTTGGGGACTGGGCGATGGTCTGGGCAGAGGGGTGGGCAGTGGTCTGGGCGGTGGACCGGACCGCCCCCCGGGCCGGGATTTGAGGTCTGGTGAAGGTCAGGTGCAGCACTTTGGGGTCGGCCAGCGTATTAGTGGTAAAGGGAAAGTGGGACCGAGATGAGCAACAGGCTCGCCGGCCATCGGGCCGGGTTTCTGGCCGAGGTCCGGGCCAGTCAAAGGGTGGTCGTGACCCGGTATGCGTCGCCCGCGGCGTTCCGGCCGGACGCGGCCGTGCTGCGCAGCAGTCCTGACATCTTGCCGCGCCTCGTTTCGCTTGGCTTGTCACTCGACGGTAGCGCCTGCGTCAGCATCCTGCGCCGGGCGTGTACTTTGCCAGGGAGGAGGGGAGCAAGGGAGATAGAGAGCGGCTCCGCAAGGTCGTCGTCACGAGGTAGACCGCGCCTGCGGCGCGCAGTCGGGTACGGTCCCCGACCGGCCGCGTGTTGCGGCTCGGGGTTACGGGGACGTCTTACCTGGCTTCTGGCCGATGCCGATGAGCCATGGGAAGGCACTGTGAACCGTGACACCAGGCACAACCTGTTCAAACAGGAGGCGGAACGTTCGTCGGTTCCAGTGCTGGACGTGCTCAGGATGGTCGCCGAGTCGATTCAGATACTTGCCCCGAGCCAGGTTGCCGAGCTGAAACCACGGTTCGTTTGGTACCGAGACGACGATGCTCATGCGGGCCACACGGGCGAGCTCACGCAGTGCGTCGGTCGGCCGCTCGAGGTGTTCCAGGACTTCCAGGCACAGGACGAGGTCGAAGTTCTGGTCCGGGTATGGCAGGTGGTAGACGTTCTCGACCGTGAACGTGCCCTTGGGGAAGCGCTGCGCAGCATAGGCCACGGAATCTGGATTCAGGTCAAACCCGACGACAACTGGCGGCAGCAGGTCACGGAGACGTTCCAGGGTCTCTCCTTCCCCACATCCGGCATCGAGTATCGATTGGGCAGGGATGTTCCTGACCGTTTCTGCCAGTCGGCGGTAGAAGCCGTCAATCGTGAGGCGGGCAATGGGGTTCTTGGTCTGGAACTTGCGGAAGTTGAGGGTGTCTACCTTGGGCTGTGTCTCAGGCATCAACGTCTCGCGATTGAGGCATGATACTGCCGGGCAGGCGGCTGGTCAAGGCCGCGAGTTTCTGACCGCCTGTTCGAACTGAGGGTTGACCGGGCCACCAAGACGGCGGGCCGCCTCAAGTTCGCGTCGGGCATCGGCGATGCGGCCGAGGTTGTAGCAGGCAACCGCGAGGTTGTGATGGACCAGTGGATTGTCGGGCGCGAGTTGCAGCATCGTGTCGTACTGGGCCAGTGCCTCTGGGTAGCGGCCCAGTTGCTGGAGCGCAGTGGCGAGGGAGAACCGGTACTCGACCCGACCCGGGGCAAGCTCGACCGCATGCCGGAACGAGGATAGGGCCGAGTCGGGCATCCGTCGGAGCTCAAACGCCTTTCCCAGGTAGTGGTGGGTGACCGGATTGGCCGGTTCGGCCCGGACCGCGCGGGCAAGCAGTTCCGCGGCCTGACTCACATCCTTCCGGCTCAGGGCAATGATGCCCAGATTGCGCAGCGCCTCGCCCAGCCCGGGTCGAACCGCGAGTGCCTCATGAAAAGTCGCCACCGCCCGACCCGTATCGCCCTCCTGGAAGTACATGGATGCAAGGTTGACAAGACACTGGGCCGCTTCGCTTGTTCCTGGTCCGCGTCTCACCGGGTAGTGCGTGACCGCAAAGCAGACCGAGGCAAGAAGCAGGCTGGGGATGAACGATGAGCGCTGAGCACTGAGCGCTGAATGATGAATGGTGAACGATGAACGACGAACGACCCCGAGGGAAGAGGCAAGCATCGCACCGGCAAAAGGCAGCAGCGCGGGCAGGGCCGGAATCCGATAGCGCGAGAAGACGAAGAAGACGATGACCGTTGCCGCGTAGCCGAAGAAGAAGACGGCGAGCGCGGTCCGGGCAAGCGAGTCTGCCTTTCGTCCCTGCCGGTTTCTTTTCTCTCTGGTGATGACCAGCCCGGCCATGCCCAGGCCGAAGATGATGCCGAATCCGGGCAGGGGCAGGCGCAGTACCCATGAGTAGCGGGCGAAGAAGTACATGTCCTGGTTGTCCGGCACCTCGAAGTTGTTGAAGTAGAGCACGAGTTTGCGGCCGAGGTTCCTGAGAAAGGCGGCGGGATGGGTTCGCATCCAGTCGAGCGCGGCCCGGACGTAGAAGCGTGAGACCTCGCCGTGCGTCAGGTCTTTTCCTGCCTGTCTGCGGGCGTACTCGGCGAAGTCGGCCTGCTCGAACTCGGGATTGGGTCTGACCCAGGGAGGCGCCTGGTACTGGCCGGTGTTGTTGTACGGGCTGTTGCCGATGTAGAGGTTCTGGCCGGCCTGCGCGGTTGTGAGCACGAACTCCCGGGCGAGAATCGAGTTCCGGACTGAGACCGGCACGATAACGAGCACGATTCCGGCGAGCGCGGCAAGCGCGCGGAACGAAGAGCGACGAGCGATGAGTGATGAGTGAGGCGCTGGCAGCAGGGGGCGAGACATGAGAGCCAGAATGAGCAAGGGGGCGAAAAGGAGTAGGTTGGCACGGGTGAGAGCCGCCAGCCCGAGCGCGACGCCGGTGGCAAACGGCCAGACCAGAACGACATAACCCGATTCCACCGGGGAATAGGGGCTGTGTTCCCTGGGCTTGAGGGTTCGCACCGTGAGCCAGACGAGCAGTCCGGTCAGGAACACGGCAAGCGCGGTCTTCTCAATCTGGCAATCGTAGAAGATGAACGGCTTGTACAGCGCGGCGAGCAGGGCCGCGGCAACTGCCGCGACCGGGCCAAAGAGCAGTCTTGTTGTGTCGAGGACAAGGAGTATCAGGGCCACTCCGAGCAGGAGCTGGATTACGTAGACCGCCCAGAAGTTGTGCCCGAACGCGCGGTAGACACCGGCGAGGAAATAGGGGTAGAGCGGGTCCTGGTAGAACGGCTCGGCCGGGGCCTTGCCGCTCGCGATGGCCCGGGCCCACTGGTCATATGCCTGGCCGTCAATCACCGGCCGGGAGAAGAACGGCGAGTCGGCCACGTCGGCCAGGTTCGCTACTCGCAGTCCGAGGCCGAGCAGGACAACCGCCACTGCTGCGAGCAGGATGCGACGTCGGGACATCGCCACCAGTGTAGGCTCAAGGGGCAGAGCTGTAAAGCGCGGCGGTCAACATCAATCGGTAGTGGTTCGTATCGTGTCTATCTCAATCTGTCGGCTTGACTTATGCTGGTGACGTTCTATAATCAGTTAGCAGACGTGGACCCGCTACAGACCGTTCATCGGCTCGTTCACGGCCTGCGTCCTGGGTTACCATCCACCAGAGGAAATCAGTTCAGCATAAGCAGCAGAGGAGTCCACGATGAAGCTGAGTAGTTTGTCTTCCAGAGTTCTGGTTCCGGTCTTGGTGCTACTGGCACTGGCCGCTCACATTCAAGCACAAGTTCAAGTCTGGAAGTCGCAGTACAGCCTGGGGGGCACGACCTGCTTCGGCAAGCGCATCGCGTTGTCACCAGACAGCACCGTGGTTGTGGCGGTGACCTATTCGGATGCCGCAGGCAAACGCAGCCTGGCAATGCTGAAGTACTCTACGACAACTGGCGACACACTGTGGGCCACGCAGTGGCTCGGTGACTCGACCGCCGACTCATCCCGTGTCTGGGCGATGGCGGTTGATGACTCAGGCAATATCTTCGCCGCCTGCTATACCGCCCTGGGCACGAACTGGGACTGGCTGACGCTCAAGTATCTGCCGAATGGGACATTGGCCTGGGCCGCCCGGTATGACAACGGCGGATTCGACGTTCCGCTCTGCATTCTCCCGGACGGCCAGGGCGGAGTTGTCACCGCGGGCAGCAGCACGACCGGGCCGGGCTGGGTGGATGCGACCGCGATTCATTACAATGCGGCGGGCGACAGCACTTGGTTCTTCAGGATTGACGGTCCGGTCCACGGAAGAGACCACTTCTGGGCTCTGGCTCAAGGCCCGGACGGCTCGGTCTATGCCGCGGGCGACATCACCATCACGACCGAGACTGCCTACGACTGGTTCGTGGTTAGAATTGACAGCATCGGCGACACGCTCTGGACCCGCGTGTATGATGGTTCGTCCACAGGCAATACCCTGATTGAGAACGACGTCGTGGTGACGCTCGTGACCGACGATGCCGGGTTCTGCTACGCGGTCGGCAAGTCCGGCGAGGCGGGTGAGTGGGTCAACGCGACGACCATCAAGTATGCGCCGGACGGAACCCAGGAGTGGCGGTACTCTCTTGACTGGGGCGGGGCCGGGAGCGAAGTCGCGTCCCACATCGGCCTCGATTCGTTCGGCAACGTCTACATCGGTGGCTGCGTAGATGAGGGCGATGGCTGGGACATGCTGGTCTACAGCCTCAGCCAGGATTCAGCGACGGCACTGCGCTGGAGACGCCGGTTCAACTACACCAATGCGGGCGATGACGACAGCCTGACCGGCATGGCCGTGGACCCCAGCGGTAATGTCTATTTCACCGGTCTCTCGAACACAACCAATCTGGACCTCGAGTGGTGGACCATCAAGCTGTCGCCTGCGGGTGACAGTATCTGGCACGTGGCGAACGGCCAGCTTGATACCGACAACGCGCCCTACGGCCTTGCGCTGGACGCGCGGGGCGACGTCTACGTGACCGGATACGAGACGCCCTCTGGCAGCCGTCCCGAACAGACCACGACCATCCGCTATACTGAGAACGACGTCGGCGTGCTGCGCATCGCCATGCCGGCCGATAGTTTCCGGGTGGGTGCGACCGTGACCCCGCGCGCCTGGGTGCGCAACTACGGCGGCCTGACCAACGGGCCGGAATGGACCGACGACTCGCCCTGG
>CAZQFS010000108.1:10273-10545 GCA_964592755.1 uncultured bacterium
GCGCTCTTTCCAGGTGCGAATGGACATCGGCAGCCTGTACACCGATGCCGAGGACGTAGATTCAGTTCTCCCGTTCGACTCGGTGTTGGTGCGGTTCTCGGCCCTGGATATTGAAGAGCGGGCGCTAGGCACTCACCCGATTGTCTGCTACACGATGCTTTCGACGGACAAAGAGCGGGTCAACGACACAGCCCGAGGGCAGATGACCGGCGTGGCGGTCTGGGAGCAGCTCGCATCGCTGCCGGCCGGGCCCAAGAGCAAGGACATCAAGG
>CAZQFS010000109.1:0-3688 GCA_964592755.1 uncultured bacterium
ACCGGTTGCTCTCGGACCCGGCCGACGCGCGAGTACTGGAGGATACCGTCAATCAACGCGTGCATCCGTTTGACGCGACCGAGGAGGAGGTCGAGCTGCTCCCGACCTTCTTCGTCGAACTTGTCCGCGTAGTCCTGTCCGAGCCAGCGGACCAGCGTGTCAATGGCACGCAAAGGCGCTTTGAGGTCGTGCGACACGACGTAGGCAAACTCGCCCAGCTCCTTGTTTGCGCTCTCCACCTCTTTGAGCAGTTCGGCTTGTCTTTCCTCGGCCCGTTTGCGGGCGGCCAGCGCGTCCTGCAGGTCTTCGGCAAACTCGGCCAGGAGCCGGTTCGGCCCTTTCAGCTCTCGGTAGAGCCGGGCGTTGGAGATAGTCATGCCGCAGACGCGCGCGATGGTGAGTGCGAGGTCGAGGTAGTGCTCCTTGTACTCGCCTTGTGAAATACCACCCACCTCGAAGACACCGAGAGTCTTGCTCCGGTGCCGGACGCTGATGATGAATCCGTTGCCGTCCGGGGTCCAGGCGTAGGCCCGCCGGAAAGAGCCGAGCCGCTTCTCCACCTCGGGCCGGGCGCCGAGTTCGGGCGGTCGCGACCAGATGCGCAGTACCCGCCCTTCGTCCATCGAGGCAAAGGCCATGGTCTCGGGAGCAAGCAGAACCGTGAAGAGCTCGAAGACCTTCTCCACGACCTTGTCCTCCGCCAGCGTCTCGGCCAGGCTGCCGATCAGTTCCTGCACCATCGTGTGGTCGGTCAGCCGGCGGTAGGCGTTGGCGAGAATCGCATTCAGCTTGGTCCGCTGCGATTCAAGGCGCCAGTCGAAGACCAGTCGCAGCAGGGCAGACGCAACCCTGTCTGAGTCCTGCCCGCTTCTCAGGTCCGGGCAGGTCCCGAGGTCATGAACCTGGCAGCGTTCCTGCCCGTTCACCGGCGTCTTCAGCCCCGCAAGACATGCACCGCCCAGCACCTTCACCTGCCGAAACTCCTCGCTCAGCAGTCCGAGGCTGGCCGTAAGGTCCTGCCAGCCGGTGAACGGCACGGCACAATCGGCAGGAAACACGACCAGGCGCACGTCGTCGCACTGCGCCGCCTCAATCACTGCGCTCGCCGCGGGCCCGAGCCGGGCGCAGACCGCGACTCCTAGTTTCGGTTCCACCTTCTGAGAAAGGGAAGCGCGGGTGTCTGAAAGGATGCCATGTCAGACCACGTTACAGCAATAGAAGCCGACCGTCAAGACAGACGCGGACAGAGGAACGCGCGGCCCGTCAGCCGAGCGTGACTTTGTGTTTGACCATGGCCCCCCGCGAGAACACGACCACGAGGTAGGTTCCACGCTTGAGCCGCTGCCCCTTGGACCCGGTGCCATCCCAGGAGACCGAGTGATAGCCGACCGACTGACGTTCTTCGGCGAGCAGCCGGACCGGACGGCCGAGCATGTCGAAAACCTCGACCCGCACATCGCCGGTCTGTCCCAGCCAGTACTCGAGCCGCATGCGTCCGCGCCTGATTGCCGGGCTGGCGCGGACTATCCGCACGAGTCCGGGTTGGTCGTCGTCCTCGGCGATGCCGGTTGCCAGTTCGCCGCAGGAGAAGATGATTACCGGGAAGTGATTGCCGGGCAGGCCGAGGGCAGTCATGACCGCGCTTCGCTCAACACGGGTAAGGGGAACGGTAAGGAACCCGGCCAGGCCCAGGGCACGCGCCTGCAGAAGAAGCTGGAGTCCGGTGCACCCGGCTTCCTGCATAGGGCCGTAGCCGGCTGTGTCGCTCACGCAGACGACGAAGTAGACCGGAGCCGAAGACGGAATCCGCGGGACAGCCTGACGGAGCTGCGGTCGCAGGTCGCCGGCGAAGACCCGCGTCAGCCGATGGTCCGTGGTCGTGAAGTCGGTGCCGGGCGGCAGCCGATTGTGATAGCGGTCCAGCCCGACATCCCGAACCGCGTAGATGCGGCCGGTGAGATGATAGGCCGCGACCGCCGTCGGCACGGTCGTGCCGCGGCGGCCGTTGTAGGTAAGATGTGGGGTCACGCCGTAGCCGGCCCAGAGGAGCTGGGAGATGGTCTCAATCGATAGCCCGATGGCACCAAACGCCGAGTCCTGACGCATCGCCCCCAGTACATGCTCGAAAGTATCGAGCCCAGAGACGTGAGGCACGGGCAGGGTCGAATCGGACGAAACCGCGCAGCAGTTCGTGTCAAGGGGGATGGGTTCGGTGCGGCCGTAGACGTTGACCATCTTCAACGGCCGGGTCGGATTCCACTCCGCGTTGGCGTGGTCGGTTGCCCACTTCATCGGGCAGGAAGCAACCGGCTGGGCCGGCTGGTCCCGGAACGCGGTACCGGCCAGCAGTCCGCTCTGCACCACCATCCCCGCCTCCTCGTGCCGTTCCACGGCAACTCCGACTTCAAACGCGGAGCCGGAGTTGTAGCGCCAATCCCCGACCAGGTGTGGCACCAGGGTGTTGTACGTGGGGTCGAATCGATAGACGTTCTCCCGCGTGGCGACGTAGAAGTCGCGGTACTGCCCCAGTCGCGGCACACGGTCCATCGCCCACAGCACGTTAGCCAGGACCTGACGCGGGAGCGAATCGCTGAACCCGGAATGGGTCGAGTAGCGGCTGTTCGCCAGCACCTCAAACGAGGCGCCATGCCAAACCGGCCGGGGCAGGGTCTCGCCGGCCGGCGCGGCCAGTGCCGCAACACAGCTCAGCACCAGCAGCCGCAATACTGTCTGGAACATCGTCATATAGACTACGGCACGGGCTGCTCATGTCAAGCCATACCGGCAGCCGCCTGTGCCGGCACCGCCGCACCGCTGGTTGACGGCCCTGCGCCCGGCTCTATAATCTGACTCGTGATGCAACGCATTGTCACCTCCGAGGAGATGAAGGCCATCGACCGCCGCGCCATGACCGAATGGCGCATTCCCGGCATGGTCCTGATGGAAAACGCAGGCCGGGTGGTCGCGGACTGCATCGAGCGGGTGGTCGAGGACCTGTCCGGCCACTCGATTCTCGTCGTCTGCGGCCGGGGCAACAACGGCGGAGACGGCTTTGTCGCTGCCCGTCATCTTGCCAACCGCGGGTTGGTTGTCCACTGCGTCCTGCTGGGCCGGGCCCACGAACTGAAGGGCGATGCCCGGGCCAACTACGACATCCTCATCGCTGGTGGCGCTGAAATCGCCGAGCTCGAATCGGCGGCCGAGCTCGAATCGACTATTGCCGGCCATACCATCGTCGTTGACGCAATTCTCGGCACCGGCCTGGACAAGCCGCCGCAGGGCCTGATGGCGCAGGCCATCGAGGCTATCGACGGCGCCGGCCTGTTCACTGTGTCGGTGGACGTTCCCTCAGGCCTGGACGCTACCACCGGTGCGATTCCCGGCGTTGCAGTCCATGCCGACCTTACCGTGACCATGGGCCTTGCCAAGACCGGGCTTGAGCTCTACCCGGGGCGGGCCTATGTGGGCCGGCTCGAGCTCGCCGACATCGGGATTCCGGCCCCGCTGCTTGAAGGCGGCGACACGTTCCTGCTCGACCGCGAGACCGTCGCCGCGCTCCTGCCCGAGCGCACCCGTCACGGCCACAAGGGCACGTTCGGCACCTGTCTCATCATCGCCGGCTCACGCGGCTTTTCCGGCGCGGCCTGCCTGGCCGGTGCAGCCGCGGTCCGTTCCGGCTGCGGACTGG
>CAZQFS010000109.1:3698-10304 GCA_964592755.1 uncultured bacterium
TCCGGCCGGTATCTCGCCCGTGGTCGAGTCGCGCGTGCCCGAGCCGGTCAAGCATCCGCTGCCGGAAACCGACGCCCAGGCCATCGCCCCGGAAGCGGTCGGGGTCGTGCTCGAACTCGCCGCGGCCTGTGACGCGCTTGCGATTGGACCGGGCATCGGCACAAGCGATGCGACCCAGCAGTTCCTGCTCCGACTCCTGCCCGAGCTGGACAAGCCCGTGGTCCTCGATGCCGACGCGGTCAACATCCTTGCCCGTAACCCGGGCGTGCTGCGCAAGACCCGCGCGCCGGTTGTCCTCACGCCCCATCCCGGTGAGTTCGGCCGCCTGACCGGGCTTACTCCGGCCTCAATCAACGCCGACCGCATCGGCATCAGCCGTCGCTTCGCCACCGAGAACGGAGTCGTGCTCGTGCTCAAAGGCGCATCCACCGTAGTCGCCGGCCGCGACGGCCAGGTTCTTGTCAACCCGACGGGCAATTCCGGTCTTGCCTCTGGCGGCACCGGCGACGTACTCACCGGACTGCTGGCCGGCCTGCTTGCCCAGGGCACAAAGCCTCTCGACGCCGCCGGCGCTGCTGCGTTCATCCACGGCAAGGCGGCCGATGCCGCGGCTGAAGATGTCACCGAGTACTGCCTTTCCGCCTCGGACCTGCTCGAATACCTGCCTGATGCCTTCCACGCGATACTCAGGGAAGACGACCAATAGCCCGGCCCTGACAACCTCCCCGGGCTCTGCTCGATGTCCGCGCTAGTCATTCTTCTCACCCTCGGCGTCTACCAGCCTGAGCTGTGGCAGGTATACCCGTCGATGGACCAAGTCCGCTGCCTCTCCTTCAGCACCAACCGGCTCTTCGTTGCCGTACCCCGTGGTGTCTACCTGCTCGACCGTTTCAGCTACTCATACGTCCGCTGCCTCAACCAGGCCGACGGCCTTGCCGGCGATGTCATGCTCTGCGCCTGGAACCCGGGCCGCTCGAACCTGCTCATCACCACACCCGACCACCTCTACGAATACTCCCCGGTCTCAGACCAGGTCACCGAGCTCTTTCCGCCGTTCACCCTGATTCACTCCGTCGGCATCGCGCCGGACGGAGCGTACTTTGACACCGACCAGGGCCTGTTCCGGAAACACCGGGTCGCGCCCGAGTTCAATCCGGTCCAGAACCTGCCCCGCACCATCACCTGGTACGGCGACCGCGACACCTCCCGACCCCAGGACCATGTCGTGCTCAACCCCTACTTTGTCAGCGACGAATACCTGAACAGCTACCCGCTGTCGCGGGTCAGAGCCGACCCTGTCCGCCGCAAGCTCTTTGCCACAGCCGAAGGTTACGGCCTTCTGGTCTTTGACCTGCGCACCGGAGCCAGGGAGGCGCACGTCCGGCTCGGACCAGGAGCCCACCCCCGAAACTTCATCCGGCTGGCGCAGACTCTCTGGTTCCTCAGCCCGGACCACAGCGCCGCACTCGACCGGCTCGGCCGGTGGAACTACTACCTCACCCGGCCCGGCGACCTGCCCCACCCAGGACTGCCGCTCCTCGCCGGCGCCATCACCGACCTCGCGCGTCGCGAGCGCCTGCTCTCTGTGCTGCCCGACTCCGCTCCTCAATCCCTTGATTCCTTGCATCATCGCTCCTTTCTCCTGGGCACCGACTACGGCCTTTACCGACTCGACGACAGGAACCGGCTCGTCTCTCTGCTCAAACTGAACCGGCCGGTCTACGCACTCGCCCGGCTGAAAGACTCGGTCCTCGTCGGCACGGGTCAAGGCCTGTTCCTCCTTGCGCACGACTCTCTCCTGGATATCGCCGACCCGTTCGGCCGGTCCGACTGGGGCGTGTTCGACATGGTGCAGAGCAGCACCGGCCTCTTCCTCGCCAACCTCGGTGGTATCACGATGCGCGCGGGAGACGGCACCTGGCTCCGCCTTGTCCCGCCCGGCTTCGACCTGTCCCAGCCGGTTCAGGCTCTGGCCACCGGTGGCGACTTCCTGTTCGCCGGCACCGCAACCGGCCTGCTTGCGTACAACACCAAAGACCAGTCCTGGACCGCGATTGACTCACGAATGGGCCTGCCCAGCTCGAACATCATCGGCCTCTCGGCCGATGACCAATACCTCTGGATTGCCTCGCCCGACCTGCTCGCCCGCTTCGATTACAGCAAAGGACTGCCGGCTTACTCCCGTCCGCGAGAATAGGCGGCACGACCCGGCCGCCACATAGCGCTGTGCCCTGCCCTTTGCCGCTCTTCCCGGTTGTGGAATGCGGGAAGGAAAACCGCAGGCACAACCGCCGCCAAAACTGCTGCACTGACTCATGTAAGAAGGCAGTCGAGAAGTCAGTCCGCCGCGCACTCGAACACAAAATCGCCGAGTCAGGCCGAAAGACCGTCGCCAGTCGAAACCCACAGAGCAGCTAGTAGAGCAGCCGAAACTGCGTCTGTCGGCAAAGTCGCAGGCACAGGCAAAGTCGTGCGTGAAGTCGCTTCTGCCGAGCCTTTGCTGACGCCGGCAAACACGCCGGGGCAAACGGCCTGGGGAACTGCTGGGGCTTGACACGACTGAATCGGGCAACGTCCCGAGAAAACTGCACTTAGGTTATCTGCCAGACTTGCGCCGGACATTACTACTACGTAATAACGGGGCTCTTCATAGAAGCGTCCCGGTCCAGTCACTCTTGACTGCCGGGCCCGTATCGCTATTCTTGCGCCCGACTTCGCTTGAAAGTGAGCCACTGAGATGCCTTTCTGTCCCGCATGCGGCGCGGAAAACCCCGCCAAAGCCAGGTTCTGTCGTGAGTGCCGAACCCGGCTCGAGAAGGCCGAACAACTGTCCGTTCTTCCCAGCACCGATTCGCCGAATCGACCCTTGCCACCCCCGCCCACGGTGCCCGGCACCGGCCCGAACCTTGACCGCCTGTGTGTCTGGCTCGGACTGCTCGGCATACCGGGCATTGTGGTCGGTGCAATCCTTATCCGACGCCGGCACAAGGCACGTGGCCGGCCCCTGGCCGCGGTCATTCTCGGCTCAGTCGTCATGATTGTCGCCATCGCCGCAGTGGCCGGGCTGGCAACCAGGCCTGACCCTCTGTCCCAGCCGCTGAACCCGGAGAGCGTCCCCACCTTTGCCGAGGCGGTGACCGCGCGCATCGACGAGCTTCAGGAAGAAGCCGAAGTACTCAAAGAGCGTCTCGGCCCGGGCGCCGAAGGTGAACTTGCGCCTTTCTACTCCCGCATCACCGAAGCCAGGAACCTGGCGCAGGAGATGGAACTGGTGGAGACCGAGGAAGAGCTCGACAGCCTGCGCGAACTGGTGCTTGAACAACTGGATGACGCCCAGGCGGTGCTGTCCGGCAAGTAGCCCGCGCCGACTACGGCAAAACAGAACCTCTGCATGTCCCGCCGCGCTTGACTCTCGACGCACATTCCCGTACTTTGGGGCATATGAGTGTCACGGGCAGGCAACTGAGGACCACGCTGCCGGCCGCACTGGGGAGCGAGTACCGCATACCGGTCGCGGAGCGGCTCGCTGACCACTGCACCTGCCCAATCGAGCGCTGCGCACGCAACCCGGGCTGCACGCGCGACCTTGCGAGCGTGCCGCAGATAACCACAGGCAGGGAGGTTCATTGAGCACACCGAACAAGACCTGGCAGGAGAAACTGGCCGACAGCAAGGACCTGCCCAAAGTGGTCCGAATCACCGGCGAAATGACCCGACGCTGGGGAGCCGGCACGGTCGCGATTCCCGCACCATGCGAAGTGGACGCAATCATGCGCAAGGTGCCCAGAGGTAAGCTCATCACCATCAACGAAATCCGCAGCCTTGTTGCCAAGAAGCACGGCGCGACCATCGGCTGCCCGTTAACCTGCGGTATCTTCGCCTGGATTGCCGCCCACGCGGCCGAAGAAGTCCGGGCCGCCGGCGCCAAGAGAATCACCCCTTACTGGCGTACGCTCAAGGCCGGCGGCGAACTGAACCCGAAGTACCCCGGCGGCATCGCCGCACTCAGACATCTACTCCGGGCCGAGGGCCACAGGGTCACGAAAAAGGGTAACAGATACTTCGTCGCCGACTTCGATACCCACCTCGCGCGTCTGGCATGAAGCTATCGGTTCGCCCGTTTGTCCGTGACCGCGACGAGCCGGTCTGGGTCGACATCCACAACCGGGCATGGCAGGAGGATGAGGATTTCACGCCCCAGACGGTCGAACGCCTGAGGCGGTGGGACGACGCACCGTGGGTGGGAATTCAGGTGCGGTTGCTCGCCGAACTCGACGGCACGCCGGTGGCAGAAGTCGAAGCCGAAACCGACAAGACCATCGCAGAACCCAAGGGGTTCATCTACGGCCCGGACGTCGTGCCCGAACACCGCCGGCAGGGCGTCGGCACCGCCCTGATGACGCGGGCATTGGAGGCCCTGCGTGCGGCCGGCATGGAGACCGCGGAGTCCGGCGGCTTCGACAACACGGCGCGAAACTGCTTTCTCCAGTCGCTCGGCTTCCGGATTGCGCGTCGGTTTTGCCGGATGCGACGTACCCTGGCGCAGATTCCTGCCGGGGTCGGCGAGGCTGGCGACGTCCGCATCGAACCACTGGGCCGGACCGACACCGACCTCGCCATCGTCAGCCAACTGCACAACGAGGCGTTCAAAGAGCACTACAACTACACTCCCGGCACGGTCGATGAACTGAGGTTCGCAACGAGGAACATCGACGAAGATGGCGACATCATGTACCTGACCGTGGCCCGGGTCGCGGGTGAGGCGGCCGGCTTCCTGATGTACGGTATCGACCCGAAGGAGAACGAACACCTGAACAGACGGCGCGGCGGCCTCTGGAACATCGGCGTTGTCAAGCCGCACCGTGGCCGCGGCGTCGCCAAGCGTTTGATGATCGACGCGATGCACCACCTGCGGCGCGAGGGCATGGACGAGGTCGACCTCGATGTCGACGAGACCAACGTCACCGGCGCGCTCCACCTCTACGAAAGGCTCGGCTTCGCAATCACTCGCCGCCGCCTTACGTACCTCAAGACGCTGGCTGGGCCGGACGCCGGCTGAACGTCCCACGCCGGTATCACTTTCGACAAACGGACCCGGCTCGCTGTCCTTGCGTCCGGAGGTACCCTGAAAGCGAGCAGAACCAGAGGCCATTCTGCCCGCGTGCCGTGCTCAACCGACAGGTCGCCGCGCTCCGCGCTTGACTTGCCGCCATACTTTCATATTTTTAGTAATATGAACACGAGTGAGAGTGTGCAGTTGACGACCGCTCTGCTTGCCGCGCTCGGCAGTGAGTACCGGCTGCGGATGGTCGAACTGCTTGCCCCCGGTGAACTGTGTGTGTGCGAGATTGCCCGCCACTTCCCCACATCGTTCTCGGTCGTGTCCCATCACCTTGCGGTACTGGAGCAGGCCGGCATCATCGTCTCACGCCGGGACGGCCGCTGGATGCGGTACCGACTGACCGACGCCCGCGTGCTGGAACTGCTTGACGCTGCGCGGCAACTGGCGAAGAAGCACCAGTCCGGCCGCCGGACCGCGCGCCGGCCCAAAGCTTCAGACCGGACTTGCTGCGGGGCAGGTACTACTTCAACCAGAAGGAGCAGGAATGAGAATGAATGACGACGAGACCCGGCGCACCGTCCGGGAAGGCTATGCCAAAGTGGCCAAAGGGAGCGGTTCCTGCTGTGGCTCAGGCATCCCGTGCTGCGGCAAGGCCGGGGCCGACGAACTGAGCCGGACCATCGGCTACAGCGAAGACGAGCTGTCCGCCCTGCCCGAAGGAGCGAATCTAGGTCTGGGTTGCGGCAATCCGGTCGCGCTGGTATCGCTGCGGCCGGGCGAAACCGTGCTCGACCTCGGCTCGGGCGCAGGCATCGATTGCTTCCTTGCTGCCCGCAGGGTCGGCCCGACCGGCCGCGTCATCGGCGTGGACATGACCCCGGAGATGCTGGAAAAGGCGCGGGCCAATGCCCGCCGGTCCGGCTTGACCAACGTCGAGTTCCGCCTCGGCGAAATCGAGCACCTGCCGGTCGCAGACTCGTCGGTAGACGTCGTCATATCGAACTGCGTAGTCAACCTCTCTCCAGACAAACCGCAGGTGTTCCGCGAAGCGTTCCGTGTCCTGCGCCCTGGCGGCCGGCTGATCGTGTCCGACATCGTGCTGCAATCTCCGCTGCCCAAGGGGCTGCTCGACTCGGCCGCCGCCTACGTCGGCTGCATATCCGGCGCGAGCCTGAAGGAAGACTACCTCTCGATGATTGAAGCAACCGGCTTCGCCGACGTGAGGGTCGTGTCCGAAGACCGTTTCCCGGTCGAGGCGACCGCCAGCGACCCGACCCTGCAGGCGCTGGTGCGCGAGTCCGGTCTCTCGGTCGACGAACTGCGCCACGCCGCCGGAGGCGTACTGAGCATCGGAGTCGCGGCGCTCAAGCCAGCGAGGTAGCAACTGCTCACTGCACTCCTCTCCAACGTCGACAAGCTGATAACCACCCAGCCGCTGCTCGCCGTCCCGGTCGTGTTCCTCGGCGGCCTCGTGACCGCACTCAACCCCTGCGTGCTCGCCTCGATTCCGCTTGCCATCGGCTTTGTCGGCGGCTACGCGACCG
>CAZQFS010000110.1:0-10149 GCA_964592755.1 uncultured bacterium
CAAGAATCTAAAGCCTACTGAACAACTGGAGTTCGCGGACAAGGATGCCGAGGCGAAGTTCAACCGATACATTGAGCAGGTCTATCCCAAGATGCAGGAGGCCGAGCAGCAGTTGAAGGCCAAGCTGCTCAAGAGCGGGCAGCAGCCGGCCGGGTTCGAGCTACCCCTGCGCAAGATGCAGACTGAGGCCGCTATCTACCGAGAGAAGAATCTGCCTTTGCTGGTCGAGCAGCAGAAGCTCAACACCGAGTACGGCAAGGTTGTGGGCAGCCAGACCGTTCAGTGGGAAGGGAAAGAAGTCACCGTCACCCAGATGCGTCCGGTTCTGTTTGAAACCGACCGGGACCGACGCGAATCTGCCTGGCGGCTTATCGCCGCGCGTCAGCTCGCAGACCGGGAAGGAATCAACAACCTGTGGCAGCAGTACCTGAAACTGAGGCTGGAGCTGGCGGCCAATGCCGGATTCAGTGACTATCGCTCCTATCGCTGGCAGGAGATGGTGCGATTTGACTACACGCCGGAGAACTGCCGCCAGTTCCACCATGCCATAGAACAGGTGGTCGTTCCGGCCGCACACCGCCTCTACGAGCGGCGCCGACAACAACTCGGTGTGGACCGCCTCCGACCATGGGACCTTGACGTTGACCCGCTGGGCCGGCCGGCACTGGTTCCGTTCCGAACGCGGGACGAGTTCCGCAACGGCGTGCACTCGATGCTTGCGCGGGTTGATGCCGAGATTGCCGGCCAGTTCAAGACGATGATTGACGAAGGCCTGCTTGACCTGGAAAACAGGAAGAACAAGGCGCCGGGCGGCTACTGCACCTCGTTTGACGCGGCCAGGCGACCGTTCATCTTCATGAACGCAGTCGGGCTCCACGGCGACGTCATGACGCTCGTGCACGAGGCCGGCCACGCGGTGCACAGCTTCGCCACTCACGCATTGCCCTGGTTCCAGCAACGCCAGGTTGGAATGGAGTTCGCCGAGGTCGCATCCATGGGTATGGAGCTCCTCGCCTCGCCCTTCTTCGCCCGGGACGAAGGCGGGTTCTACTCACCGGCCGACGCCGAACGAGCCCGCCACGAGACGCTCGAACGGAACGTGCTGTTCTGGCCCTACATGGCCGTGGTGGATGCGTTCCAGCACTGGGCCTATGAACACCCCCGGGACGCAGCCAATCCGGAGAACTGCGACCGGCAGTGGCTTGCGCTCTGGCAGCGGTTCATGCCGGGCGTGGACTGGTCCGGTTTCGAGACTGAGTGCGCGACCGGCTGGCACCGGAAGCTGCACATTCACATGGTGCCGTTCTACTATGTCGAGTACGGCCTCGCGCAACTGGGCGCGTGCCAGGTCTGGGCCAACTCCCTCAGAGACTATGTGGATGCGGTCCGGGCGTACAAGCAGGGCCTCGCCCTGGGCGGAACCGAATCCCTGCCCAGGCTCTATGCCGCGGCCGGGGCGAAGTTCGCGTTTGACGCTCCGTCTCTTGGCGCAGTTGTCGGCCTGATACAGCAACAGCTCGGCGACTAACCCGGGCAGTCGGACAGCACCGGTCTCACGACTCGCGCGTCGCCCGCGGCTTGTTCTTCGCGCCCTCACTCAAGCCTGCTCTGGCGGACACGCTCGCGTCTGGACTGGGAACCGGTGACTTCACCGCTGACGGCTCTGCTCCGTCGCCCGCTCTCGGCTTTGCCCGGCGGACCGGCATGACGCTCGACATGCCGCGCATTTTCACAACTGCCACTGCGCCTGGCCGGAAAACCGCCCGCCAAACCGGCCTCCAACCCGGCCTCCATTCCCGCCCGGGGAACGACTCCCCCAGTCGCTCCCCCAGGCACACCCAACACCACGCCAGAGGCCGAAGTCACTGCGTAACACGTTGGGAAAAAACAAGTTAAGGAAACAACAAGGCAGTCCGGCAAATCCGCTCGCCAGTGACGTATAACACCATGAGAGCAGACGCGTGCCAGGTTCCGTCGCTCACGCCGGCGCTCAGGCAACTCCTCAACCATGGCCATGTGGGTTCGGGTTCCGACGTGAGCGACCCGTGGTCTTGACCCGGCAGCCCTCGCCGGCCCCAAGACCGCTGTCGTGGCGAATCAGGTGGACTTCGACCGACCCCGGCCGGCTCTTCCGTCACTGCCTGCCTCTCATGCATAGTCAAGCCACTGGACCGTCTCCTTCCAGAGTCAGGGACGGTCAAACTGTGCCTCCGCTTCGAGTAGACTTTCGGTGAGGCAATGATGCGACGGCTTGCGAGCGGGCGGGGATTCTGGTGTGCTCAAACAAAGAGTAACGAGTATGAAATTCCTGAACACCATGTTCCGGGACGAGGACGGGATGGTTATCGCCGAATGCCCGGCGATTCCCGGCTGCGTGAGCCAGGGCAAGACTGAGGCCGAGGCCGAGGCAAACATCCGCGAGGCCATCCAGGCATGTATGGCGGTTCGGGCAGAAAAGGGCATGCCCCTGACCCTCTCAACCCGTCAGATTGAAGTCGCCGTCTGATGCCGTCGGTTCCCTGCTCAGTCCGCGCGATGTCGTCAGGGCTTTCGAGCGTTTGGGATGGAGCGTTGCCCGCCAGCGCAGCAGCCACATCATCATAACCAAGGAAGGGCACATCACCACTCTGTCCATCCCCATCCACCCAGAGGTCGCACGCGGCACGCTCCGCAGCCTGATTACTAAGGCCGGACTGACGGTAGCGAGTTCGTGCGGGCCCCAGAGCTGTAGTTCGACACCCCGCGCGGCGACATCTTCTTCTCTGACCGAGACCGCCGGCACTTCCCGGACCTGCTGCATGACCACGCCCGGAAATCCGGGCTTGAGACGCCGGCCTACTGCCTGAAAGAAAACCTGCGGCAATCGTGATGAGGAGTCCCTCCGGCTGAAGAACTCCGTCATTCACACTCAGAAGCACGCCTCAGTCGGATGAGCCGGCTGGCCCCGGCTGGAAGTGAGCGGCTAGAACCAGCCCTTTGACGTATCCACGCCTTTGCTCTTCAAGTACTCTTCCCATTCGGCGACGTCACCCGGGGTCATCTCCGGCTTGTCCGACACAGGGCCGGCGTCCGCACCGCGGTCGCGGCCGCGCAGCAGCCGGGCAAACGTCTCGGAGGAAACCGACCTGGCATGATAGTCGCGGGCGTGACCTGCCACCGAGCGGTCAGAGCTGACCACGGTCCAGGAGCGCGGATGGTCTGCCCGTGCCAGCATTGTGATGATGACCTGGTCTGCGGTCTGGGAGGAACGGGAGAAAACGACCTCCACGCCGCCCTGGCGGCTGGGCCCGCGCGGGACGAACTGCAGACCCCGACCGTCGAACACGACCGTGACGTCAACGTTACGCACCGCCCCGAAGTCGGCCAGCATGGCAACCAGGCTGCCGCGAGCCCGCTCAAGGTCCGTATCCATCAGTTGCCCGAGCTCGGGCAGTTTGTACATCAGATTGTAGCCGTCAACCACGACGCGGGGCGCAACTGGCCGACCGCTCCCTGGTCGCCGGCTCACGTCGTCGAGTTGACGATGATAATCGGACAGGGCAGGCTGGCCAGGAACTCGTCAGGCAGGCGGTAGTTGGTGCCGGCCAGGCTCGATGCGCTCAGGACAATCAGGTCAGAACCGGTGTTGTGGGCCAGAGTCCGAATGTCCGCGACCCCACCCTCACGCGCCATCACCGTAGACTTGATGCCGGCCGCCTTGAATCCCTCTTCCAGTTCATACAGGTCGTGCCAGCACTGGCGCTCGCGGTCTTCCTTGGTCACGCGTTCGTGGGTTCGACCTTCGGTGCGGGCCAGCGTGCCGCAGCCGATAGCAAACAAGGCCCCGAGGACAACCGCGCTGTCGCCGCTCCGGGCAAGGTCCATGACGAGATGTTTCTCTTCCTGCGATTCGCTGACGATGTAGAGTATCTTCTTGAACATCCTCGCAAGCTCCTGTCAGGGGGCCATTCCGACTTGCAGGAGCAGTGCGGCCGTGGCCACGACCAGCGACGCCGCGGTGACAATCGCGCCGTACGCGAGCCAATGGCCGAAACGGACCGACCGGCCTGCCGCTTTTTCGTAGATGCCGACCGCGACGAGGTTCGCCGTCGAGCCGATTGCCGTCAGATTGCCGCCAAAACAGCCGCCGAACAGAAGCGCCCACCAGAGTATTGACGTATGGGGCAGGCCAACCCGAGCCAGGTCTTTGACCACCGGCACGAGCGCGGCGACAATGGGAAGGTTGTCGACGAATCCCGACGTGATGCCGCTGAACCAGAGCATCAGCAACGCGGTCACGCTCGTAACACCCGCGGGCGTGGCCCCGGTCCCGGCCAACGATTGGGACAGCTTGAGCATCACGTACCCCAGCCGGGCCGTGACGCCGGTGTATTCAAGGCAGGCCGCGTTGGCAAACAGAAACATGAAGAAGAGCAGGGTCCACCAGTCGATGCCGCGTTCGATGAGCAGCCGGCCCTTCTCCTGCTCAAAGAAGACGATGAAGCCGACAACCATCAGGGCAACGGCCACGAGCACTGTTCCCTCATGCAGGCCGAGCAGCACCTCGAGCCGACGGTGGAGCGCGATGAGCACGACCGTGACAACAAAGGTGATGATGCCGGTGCGCAGGCGCGCGAAATCAATGTTCTCTGATGACCGCTCCAGGTCACGCAGGTCAAGGTCGTAGCGTCTGCCGAAGAACTGCCGGCGGTACAGCAACAAGCAGATGCCCCCGGTTATGACCGCGGCAGCCGCCGACACGGGCGTAGCCCAGCGCAGGAAGTCTTCAAAGCTCAGCCCGCCCGCAAAAGCGATGTAGACGCCGATGGGGTTGCCGACCAGAGTGATGGCACTGCCGACGTTGGTCGCGAACACCAGGCACAACAGGTACGGCACGAGCGGCGTCTTGGTCCGGCGCGAGACCTCAGATGCCAGGCCGAAGGTGACGAGAATCGCCGACACCTCGTCAGCAAACCCGCCCATCAGCACCGAGAAACCCATCAACACAACCAGCAGCAGCCACGGTATGCCCCGAACCCGCTCAATTGCCTTGGTGACAAGGTAGCGGAATACGCCGATGTTCTCCAGCCACCGAACGATGACCATCATCGACATAATGAAGAGGATAGTCGGGATGGACATGAACTCGACCGTTGTCTTCAGGTCCATCACGCCGGCGATGAGCAGCACGCCGAGGCTGGCCGCAGCGATGGCGACGCGGAAGCGCCAGAAGAGCAGAGTTCCCAGCACCATTCCCAGAAAGAGCGTCACCGTCAGTTCCTGGAAGAAGAGCCAGCGTGGCTCGTTGAACTTCATGTACTCAGCGGTCGCGTAGATGCCGGTATCCGGCAGTATGACCCGTGGCAGCACGAACCGTGCGGCAAAGAATAGCAGCGCAAGCGCGGTCCCGAAGATTAAGAGCCGTCGGTTGCGCTTGAGCAATCCCTCATGCGGCGGGTGGATAATGAACCGTGCGGCGTGGGCCGCATCGCGGGCCTTGACCGCCCGGTCCCGCAGCGTGGGCTGGTTCAGCGCACGGGCAACCTCGGCCAGCACTCTCAGATACTCATCCCGCCTTCCGGTCGGGGCGAGAATCACGACCAGCAGCTTCACCGGTTCGCCGTCAACCGCGTCCCAGTCCAGCGGTGACTTCAGCCGAACCACCGCAACGACAGTCCGGTCCAGTTCGGGCAGTGTAACGTGGGGCAGGGCGATGCCGTGGCCCACACCGGTTGAGCCCTGGCGTTCACGGGCCAGAAACTCGGCGACGAGCCTTTCGCGCTCGACCGGGATGCCGTGCCCGGCCAGCCGGTCGGCCAGCATGCCGAACAGCTCTTTCGCGCCCGCGGCGTCGGGTGCGTCGAACGAAAGCTCCGGACGGACGTACTGACTGAGCTCTACCATCGGGCCGGGAACGTAGTTGCGGAATTGGTCATTGCGGGGTGAGATGATAACCGAGAGTAGAGATAAGTCAACCAGACTTGACGGCCATGCGGTGAACCCAGCGGAGCACTGCGCGGCAGCCTGCCGTCCGGGCTTGTCTGGCCGACGTGGCGGCGTATACTCTGCCGTGTTCTTTGTCGGCATGGCGTTCGGCTTCCTGGCCGGCGCAGTCAGTTTCGGGGCCTTCTACTTCGCCGCACGCCGGCTCATGGCGCGCCAGTCGGCCCGGGTCAAGCTCTGGCTGCCTCTGCTTTACCTGGTGCGCTACGGGCTGTTCGGCGTCATGGTCTATCTCTTCCTGCGGCTGGGTCTGGGCGACTTCTGGGGGCTTCTGGCCGGTGTCGTAATCGCGATTGCCGGCTACTTCCTCTGGCAGGTTATCGACACCCGTCGCAAACCGGCGCGTCCTGACCTCTAGCCGCCGCGCCGGCCCTGCGACCGTGTCCGGTTTGACTTGGCCGGCCAACCGGCTAAACTACCGCTGCTGTGACCCTTGCATTGGGACTGGTGATAATGCTGGCGCCGGCCGACTCGGCCACCCCGGTCATCCAGGCTCACTTCACAACAACCCCCCCGAACATCGACGGCGTGCTGGAAGAGCTGTGGCTCACCGCAGACTCAGCATATCGGTTCAGCCAGTTCACGCCCGACCACGGCCAGCCTGCCTCTGAGGCGACCACGGTCTATCTGCTCTATGACCGGAAGAACGTCTACGTCGCATTCCGCTGTCTGGTGAGAGACTCCGCGACCCTGTGTGCACGCCTGACCGGCACGAACGACGGAATCCGGCTGTTCCTCGACACATTTGACGACAACGCCAGTTGCTACGCGTTCGCGGTCACCGCCGCCGGTGTCGAGCAGTCCTACCGCCTCACCCAGGACGGCAACTGGGTCGAGCAGTGGAACGGCATCTGGTGGTCGCGCAGCCGAATCGAGCCGTGGGGCTTCGCGGTTGAACTGGCGATTCCCTTCAAGTCCCTGCGCTACCCGCCGGAGCTGACGACCTGGGGCATCGAGTTCGGCCGGTACGTGGCCGCAAGAGCCGAGAAGAGCTACTGGTGCGAACACGACCGGACCCTCGTCCGGGTGTCCAGGTTCGGCCGCATAGCCAGCATCAGAACCCCGGGTTCAGGCCTGCACCTCGAGGCTTACCCGGTTGGCCTGGTGCGGTATGACCACGACTCAACGGGCATCCTCCATCCTGCCGCAGGGCTGGACGCTGCCTGGCTGCCGACCCCGACGGCGAACATTCAGTTGACCACGTTTCCCGACTACGCCGAAATCGAGGCCGACCCTTATCGCGTCAACCTGTCAAAGTACGAGTTGTATCTGGCTGAACGCAGGCCGTTCTTTGTCGAGGCCGCGGAGAACTTCGGGTCCGGTTTCCCGGCCATCAGGCTCTTCTACTCGCGCCGCATCGGCAAGCGCCTTGCCGACGGCACCGAGGTTCCGATTGTCTCGGGCATCAAGTACACCGACCGGGTCGGCCGGTATCAGCTCGGCGCACTGACGGCGCTCACCGGAACGACGAGCTACAACGCCGGCGCAGACACCGAGCCGGCCGCGCTCTTCTCGGTCGTCTCCCTGCGCCGACAGGTCCTTGCCAACTCCGAACTCGGACTGCTCTACACCGGCAAAGACGCAGCAGGCCCGGTCTGGTATCACGGCGACACGCTCCACTTCGCCGGCAACCATGGGCTGCGCCTGGACGGAATCTATCGCCGCGGCGACCTCACGGCCGAACTCTCGGCCGCCGGCAGCCAGCGCGGCGACAGCCTGGACCACGCCCTGTCCCTGAACACCGAGTACTGGTCATCCAGCATGAACGCCTCGTTCCAGGTGCGCCAGGTCAGGCCGCGGTTTGACATGAACGGCACCGGGTTCACCAGTTGGCGTGGGCAGTCGCTCAGCGCCGGGGCCGGACCTGTTTTCTATGCGCGCGGACCTTTCCAGAACGCAAGCATGACTTTGTCCGCCGGCCTGTCGCGCGAGTGGGACCACCCGGGCCGGGCGTCTGACCGGCAGGTCAGCCTTTCCGCCAGCGGTCAGTTGAAGAACCGGATGGGGTTCAGCACGTGGGGTACGCTCGACCACGCCCACTACGTGGATGATACCGGCACTCACCAGCCGTACGACGGCGCGAACGTCGGCACCATAGGCTACACGGACGAGAGTCGAATGCTCTACCTGTATCTGTACGCCGACTACACGACGCGGTCGTTCAACTACAACCGGGGCTGCCTCGCACCCTCGGGCAACCTGCAAGCAGAGCTTACCGCCCACCTCGGCGACCGGCTCGCGCTCTCCCTGGGAAGTGAGCTCGTCGCCGAGTTCAGGCCCGACGGCTCTCTTGACATCCTGCGGGACGCGACATTCATCGTGCGCCCCCACGCGGAGTATTCATTCACGCCCAGGATGACCCTGAACCTGGGCAATGAAACCGTACGCAGCTACGACCCGGAGCGGGAACGGGAGGAATACTCCTACTACTTCACGGCCCTGTACAGTTGGACACTGCGGCCGCGCAGCACGCTCCATGTCGCCCTGAACCAGCGGCTTGCCGGCGGCGCGAACTGGGTTGAGACCGCGGGCACGGTGGTCGCAGTCAAGCTGCGCTACTTGCTCGTGTTCTAGGTGCGGAACGGCAGCCGGGCAGACGGTCGGCGCGCGCTACTGGCTAAGGACTTCGTTGAGCGCCTTGATGAACTGCTTATTCTGGGGCGGCGTGCCGACGGAAATGCGCAACCCGTTGAGCAACCCGTATTCCTTGACCGTGCGGACAATCACCCCGCGGCGCTGGAGTCCTTCGAAGATTTCCTGCGAATCAACCGCGAAGTTGACGAACACGAAGTTGGCATAGCTCTTCAGGTAGAACCGGTTCAGTCTCTTCATCTCGCGGTAGAAGAGCTCCTTGCCCGCGTCGTTGACCTGCCGACTGCGCAGAATGTGGCGTTTGTCATCGAGCGCGGCCGCGGCTGCGACCTGAGCCGCACGCGAGGCGTTGAACGGCAGCCGAACCTTGGAGAGAGTGGTGAGAATCTCCTGCCGGGCGATGCCGTAACCGATGCGCAGGCCGGCTAGACCATGAACCTTTGAGAAGGTATGCAGAATCAGGACGTTCCGATTCTGGTTGTAGTAGTCCAGGCTCCTCGGGTATTCACGGCTGGTGATGTACTCGGAATAGGCCTCGTCGATTATCACCAGCACGTGCTCCGGCACCTTCTCCATGAATTCGTTGAGCGCGTCGCGGGTGACCATCGTGCCGAGCGGATTGATCGGATTGTCGAGATAGACGATTCTGGTGTTCGGCGTGATGCTCTCCAGGATGCGTTCGAGGTCGTGGCAATAATCGCGGGTCGGAACCTCGACGACCCGGGCGTTCATAACCCGGGTGCCGATTTTCGCCATGATGAACGAGTGCTCCGACATCACCAGTTCGCAGCCCGGGTCAAGATAGGCCAGGCACGCGAGCAGTATCAGCTCAACCGAGCCGTTGCCCACGACCAGTGAGTCGAAATCCACCTTCCAGTGCTGGGCCAGCTTCTCCTTGAGGAAGAAACAAGAGTCCTCCGGGTAGTAGTGCAGCTCGGGCAGGTGCCGCCGCAGCGCGGCCAGGGCGCGCGGCGAGGGCCCCAGCGGATTCTCGTTTGAGGCGAGCTTGACAATCGGCCCTTTCAGGCCCAGTTCGCGGGCGACCTGTTCCACGGGTTTGCCCGGCTTGTATGGCCGGATGCTTTCAAGGTTGGGTCTGGGAGCCGGTAACATTGCCGTCCTCCTTTAGGGTTGGGCCGGGCGCGGGACCCGACCGGTCAGCGGTCTTGCGCCGGGTGACGGCGAACAACAGGCCGCCGGCCAGCGCGAACACCAAATCAAGGGCAAGGAAAAGCAGCGCCGCAGCCAGGGCCAGCTCGTGCGACAGATGGCCCCGGAGCCACGACGGCGTAAACAGGAGCACAAACGCCCACTCTCGAACCCCGAGGCCGCCAATGGTCGGGATGTTGACGACGATGTTCAGGAGCGGGATGAACACCAGGTAGTAGACCACCGGCACGGTGCCGCCGATGGCTGCGGCCACGCTGTACCACGCCAGCCCAAGCGTCGCCTGCACGCCAATGCCGGAGAGGAAACTGACCGCCAGGGCGGAGCGGTGTTGCCGGTACTGCTTGACTGCGCCATAGGCCCGGTCGAGCCGCTCACCCAGTCGAAGAAGCCGCACCCGGCCGAAAA
>CAZQFS010000111.1:0-9837 GCA_964592755.1 uncultured bacterium
CGGCGCTGCTCTCTCCGTCTTGCAGCTTCGGCTTCTCTTTGATACTCTGACATAGTGGTGTCTCCTCTCTCGGGCCTGAGCCCGGGTTGATTGCATAAACAAGTGTAGACACCGCTCATCTCTTTTTCCACATCTTTTGATAGTACCTCCGGCGCCGAACTCATCTCTGCCATCTGCACTGTCAAGACTGGCACTATCGCTGTGCCATAGCAGTAAGTCGCGGCAGGATTTGACGTTGGCTGGCAGGCCGGGTATACTATTTACTCCGTGGCTTTGCGTGCAGTGTATCGGCCGGCCGATGAGTTCATGGCAAATACGCTGCGTGACCTGCTTGAGCAGAGCGGAATCCCGGCAATGATTCACTCGTTTCAGATACCGGCATACGACGGCCTGGCAAGGGTGATGCGACCGGTGTGGGGCGAGGTTCTTGTCGAGGAGCAGGACTGGGACAGGGCCAAAGAGGTCATCGAGGGTTTTCTGGCCACGGATACCGACGTCCCGGCCGCTGATGAATAGCATTGCCGGTCTGGGCCGGCTGCTGCTCGTGCTGGGGCTTGTCTTGGCGCTGGCCGGAGTCGGGCTGATTGTCGTCGGCCGACTCGGGCTTTCGCGCCTGCCGGGCGACATTGTGGTCGAACGCCGCGGTTTCAGCCTGTATGTGCCGCTGGCGTCGGCGCTCCTGGTGTCGCTGATACTGAGTTTGATAATCAACCTGCTGTTGCGCAGGTAGTCTTCCTCGCGGTCCGGCGACTGTCAAGGAAGCGGCCCGGCCGGAGGTCGGTCGGGCAGAAGCAGCACGTCTGTGTCCGGATGGAGGTCCGGAAAAGTACTATGCGATTCGTCTACCGTTTCGGCAATGGCCAGGCTGACGGCTCGGCCCGGATGCGCGATGCTCTGGGCGGCAAGGGCGCGAACCTGGCAGAAATGACCCACATCGGGCTGCCCGTGCCGCCCGGTTTCACGATTACGACCGCGGTCTGCGTCTACTACATGCGGCGCAAATCCCTGCCCAAGCTGCTCCCGGCAGAGGTGCGGAAGGGCATGGCACACATCGAGAGTTCGGTGGGGCGCAGGTTCGGAGAGCCGGACAACCCGCTTCTGGTCTCTGTTCGTTCCGGGGCGCGCGCCTCGATGCCGGGCATGATGGATACGGTCCTGAATCTGGGCCTGACTGATGCGACGGTCGCGGGCCTGGCCCGGCTGACCAAGGACGAGCGGTTCGCGCTCGACTCCTATCGCCGGTTCATTCAGATGTTCTCCGACGTCGTACTGGGAACCGGGGACGAGGAGTTTGAGAAGGTGCTTGCTGCCGAGCGGAAGAAGGCAGGCGTCAAGTCCGACGCCGAGCTGGACGTGCCGGCTCTGACGCGGATTGTTGCCCGGTACCGGGACAAGGTGAAGGAGCTGACCGGCAAACCGTTCCCCCAGGACCCTGAGGCGCAGCTCTGGATGGCGATTGAGGCCGTGCTTCGCTCGTGGAACACGCCGCGAGCAATCGAGTACCGCCGCATCTACAGCATTCCGAACGACTGGGGCACCGCGGTGAACGTGCAGGCAATGGTGTTCGGCAACCTGGGCGACGCATCGGCCACCGGGGTCTGCTTCACCCGTGACCCGGGTACGGGCGAGGCAAAGGTGTACGGCGAGTACCTGAACAATGCTCAAGGCGAGGACATCGTCGCCGGCATCAGGACACCCAAGCCGCTGGAGTGGCTCGAGTCCGAGCAGCCTGAAGCGTATTCCCAGCTTATCGAGCTGCTCGGCCGGCTGGAGCGACACTATCGCGACATGCAGGACGTCGAGTTCACGATTGAGAACGGCCGGCTCTGGGTCCTGCAGTGTCGTAACGGCAAGCGGACGCCGAACGCGGCCGTAAGGATTGCCCACGACCTGGCCCAGGCGAACGTCATCACCCGCAAGGAGGCGGTCCTGCGCATAAAGGCCGAGGACGTCAACGTACTGCTCCATCCGGGCATAGACCCGGATGCCCGGTATGAGGTCCTGGCCAAAGGCATCGCCGCCTCGCCCGGCGCTGCCTGGGGTGAAATGGTGCTCAGCTCGAGCCGGGCGGTCGAGCTGGCCGACGCGGGCCGGCATGTCATCCTGGTCCGTCACCAGACCTCGGCCGACGACGTCGCCGGCATGGCCCGTTCCAGCGGGTTTCTGACCGCGGCCGGCGGCATGACTTCGCACGCCGCGGTAGTGGCCCGGGGCATGGGCAAGCCGTGCGTGGTCGGATGTGACGCCCTGCGCGTAGATTATGCCAACCGCCGCGTATCGGTCGGGAACCGCGACCTCGTGGAAGGCGAGGTGATGACCATCAACGGTACGACCGGCGAGTTGATTCTCGGCCGCGTGCCGATGGTCGAGTCGAAGTTCTCTGCCGAGTTCGAGACCCTGCTGTCGTGGGCGGACAAGTTCCGCCGGCTCGGAGTGAGGACCAATGCCGATACGCCCGAGGATGCGGCCACGGCGCGCCGGTTCGGCGCCGAGGGCATCGGGTTGTGCCGTACCGAGCACATGTTTTTCGCTGCCGACCGAATCGGCGCCATGCAGGAGATGATTATGGCCGAGACCGAGGCGGGTCGCCGCCGGGCACTCTCCCGACTGCTTTCGATGCAGCGCAATGACTTTGTCGGCATCTTTCGCGCGATGGACGGATACCCGGTGACGATTCGCACCCTTGACCCGCCGCTGCACGAGTTCCTGCCCAAGGACGAGCCCGCGATTGAGAAGCTCGCCCAGAAGATGAACATCACGACCGAGCAGGTCAGAGGCACGATTGCCCGGCTCCATGAGGAGAATCCGATGCTCGGCTTTCGCGGCTGCCGGCTCGGCATCACCTACCCGGAGATAACCGAGATGCAGGCCCGCGCCGTGTTCGAAGCTGCCTGCCAGGTCAAGACCGAGGGCATCAAGGTCCTGCCGGAGGTGATGATTCCTCTGGTCAGCACGGCAGAGGAACTGGCCCGGCAGCGCCGACTGGTGGTCAGAGTCGCCGAGGAGGTCTTCGCCCGCGCCGGCGTCAAAGTCAGCTATCTTGTCGGCACGATGATTGAGGTACCGCGCGCGGCCCTGACCGCGGACGAGGTGGCGCAGGAGGCCGATTTCTTCTCGTTCGGGACCAACGACCTGACTCAGATGACCTTCGGCTTCTCACGCGACGACGCGGGCAAGTTCCTGCCCGCCTATCTGGAGGGCAATATCCTCGCCTCGAACCCGTTCGAGACCCTTGACCAGGAAGGCGTCGGCGCGCTGGTCAAGCTCTGCGTCCGGCTCGGCCGCCGCGCCAGGCCGGGCTTGAAGATCGGCATCTGCGGCGAGCACGGCGGTGATCCTGATTCCATCACGTTCTGCCACAAGGTCGGGATGAACTACGTCAGTTGCTCGGCCTTCCGTGTTCCTGTCGCCCGCCTGGCCGCGGCGCAGGCCGCCCTGAACGAGGAACTGGCCGAGGAGAGCAAAGCCGCGCGCAAGCGCCCGCCCGACGCCAACCACCTGTTGCAGAACGAGCGAACCCAGGCGGCGCAGTGAAACCTGACCCGAAACCCGACATCGAGCCACGAAAAACACGAAGGAATGGGTGCACTCCGGACTCTTCGCCCTCTGCGCCGACTTCGTGTCCTTCGTGGCAGTCAAGCGCGGGATTGGGCCTAGAGTTCGCCGAGCGGCTGGCCGAGCTGGTCAATCGCCATCCGGACGTCCGCCTCAACCCGACCCGCCGCGACATGATTGCCGACGCCGTGGCCCGGCGCGAGGCAATGGTCGCGGCCTGCGGCTGCCTCGCAACCTGGACCCCGGCTGAGTCCACCGGCCGCAGCCCGCAGGATACGGTCATCGTGCGCCGTCCCGCATCAGAGCAGAACATCGACTGGGATTCACCGAACAACCTGCCGGTCGGGCCGGACACGTTCGACATGCTCCTTGATGATGCGCTGTCTGCGCTCGGCAGCAAGGAGCGGCTCTATGTCACCGACCGCGTGCTGGGGGCGGACTCATCCCATGCCCTGCCCGTACGAACCGTCACCGACCGGGCCCTGACCGCGCTCTTCACCGACAACATGTTCCGGCCCGTGCCGCCGGACGTCTCGCGCTCGGTTTTCGGGCGCAGGCCTTTCACCCTCCTGGTCCTGCCCTATGACAAACTCGACCGCGCCCGCTACGACGGCCGCCTGCGCAAAGTCATGGTTCCCGGCTCCGGCGACCAGACGTCGAACATGGTCATCGCCATGGACTTCGACCGCCGCCTCGGCCTGGTCTACGGCTCGGCCTACTGCGGGAGCGTGAAGAAGCTGATGTTCACGGTGATGAACTACCTGCTGCCCGAGCAGGGAATCCTGCCGCTCCACTGCTCGGCCAACGAGGGTGAGTCAGGTGACGTCGCGCTCCTCCTCGGGCTTTCCGGCACGGGCAAGACCTCGCTCTCGGCCGACCCGCGACGCGCGCTCCTCGGCGACGACGAGCACTCATGGGGCGACGACGGCGTGGCCAACTTCGAGAACGGGTGCTACGCCAAACTCATCAACCTGAACCCGGACAAGGAACCGGACATCTACCACGCCTGCTTCCATGAGGCCTCGTATCTGGAGCACGGAGCGATTATCGAGAACGCGATGGTCTACCCGGACGGGCAGTTCGACCTGGATGACGAACGGTACACGCCCAATTCGCGCGGCTCGTATCCGCTTTCGTTTCTGCCCCATGTCAAGACGCCGCCGGTCGGGTCCCATCCGAAGAACATCCTCTTCCTCGCCGCGGATGCCAACGGCGTGCTGCCACCGGTCGCCCGACTCACCCGCGAGAAGGCGATGCTCTGGTTCCTGCTGGGCTACACCTCCAAGCTCGCCGGCACCGAGACCGGCATCATCGAACCCAGAAGCACGTTCTCCCGCTTCTTCGGCCAGCCCTTCATGCCGCGGAACCCGGACGCCTACGCGCACCTGCTGGGCGAGAAACTGGCCCGGCACGGAACAAGAGTCTGGCTGGTCAATACCGGCTGGTCAGGCGGGCCATACGGCGAGGGTCGGCGGATGGACATCAGCCTGACCCGTGAACTGGTCGAGGCCGCGCTTTCAGGGATACTGGACAGGGTGGAGTACGAAGAAGACCGTGTCTTCCACCTCCAGATTCCGAAGACCTGCGCGAACGTTTCTGACCAGGCCGTTCTCAATCCACGCAACACCTGGCGTGACAAAGCTGCCTACGACCAACGCGCTGCGAGACTCGCGGCCGAGTTCTGCGCGCGGTTCGACAAGTCCTACGGCAACAAGGGCATCGCTGAGGCCGTAGTGCGTCAGTGCCCGGGCAAGTAGCTCGAGTCCTGCGCCGACCCGGCCCAATTCACCACTTGCTACTGCCCGGCCGCGGGCTACACTTATCCCTCATCACTCGTCCTTCGTCACTCATCACCCTCCTCGTCGGAGTGGTGTCGGTCGCATCGGCCCTGACCTGGGTCGAGACAACCGGCCCGGATTTCGCCGACGGCATGTTCACGAATAACATCTACTCGTCCTGCCGGGACCGCGGCGCGGTGGAGTTCATCCCGCGTCTGGACCTGAATCACGACGGCCTGATTGACGTGGTCTGCCCGGACGATTCCGGGCCCTACCTGCGCGCGTACTTCAACTCGCCGACCGGTTTCGACTCGGCCCACAGTCGCCATTACCCCATCACCGGCGGGGGTGGGGTGGACCTGGCCGACCTTGACTGCGACGGCTTCACCGACCTGATACACGCGGCCTGGCACTCGCGTCACGTCGTCGTCTACTGGGGCACAGGTTCGGGCCCGTCGCCCGACGACACGACCTGGCTGCGCACCGGCGGCAAGAGCGAAGCGGTGATGGTGCACGACTTTGACCGTGACACCTACCTCGACATTCTGGCAACCACGGACTCAAGCACGGTCTGCGTTTTCTGGGGTTCGGCCAGCGGCTACTCGAGCGCGAATCGAACGGTCTTCACGCTCTACGGCAAGGTCGGCCACAACCTTGAGGTCGCGGACTTTGACCAGGACGGCTGGCCTGATGTTGCCGCGGTGTCCTGGACCTCACTGCAGAGCGCGGTCATCTACATGAGGGCGAATCGGACTGTTCGCCGGGTTGACTGGCTGCCGTTGTCCGAACGCAGTCCGCACGGTATCACCACGGCTGACTTCAACAGCGACGGCTGGCTCGACCTGGTCTTTTCCGGGTATGACACGATGGTCACGACGTTCGTCTACTACGGCAGCGACTCGGGCTTCGCAGTTGACAACCGGGAGGTCATCCGGCCCGGCTCGAGCTACGGCGGCAGCGCGGCCGGGTACTTCGACGCAGATTCGACCCTTGACCTGCTTCTGTTCCGGGGAGACTTCTCGTCCGACACCGTGATGGTGCCGCTGGTCTACTACAACGACACCGGCTCCGTGCCCCATTTCAGCGATACGCGCACCGGCCTGCTCGGTTCGACCGTAGTCAACGCCTCGGGCGGACTCATCGCCGACTTTGACCAGGACGGTGCTGCCGACCTGCTGGTTCTCGACCATAATCGCAACCGGCCGAGCCTGGTGATGTATGGGCCCGACTGGAGCCGCATCGAGACTCTGCCTGCGGCCCGCAGTCATCATGGCCAGGCAAGAGAACTGGGCTCGGTCTACGACCGACGGCATGAGGAAGTCTACGTCTCGTCGGTGTTCGATGCCGGCGTTGCAGTTCTCTGGCATACGCTGAGCTGGGACGATTCCCTGCCCGGAGTCACGACCAATGAGATGTCTCTCAGGACCGGCGTGACCACGGAACCGGACACAAGCTGGAGCGACTGGCTCGAAGTGACAAGCGGCGAGTCACTGCCTGACTCGCTCGCTTCGCGCTACTGCCAGTATCGCAGCGTACTGGGCTATCAATCCCCCGCGGTCCTGCCCATGCTCTTCGAGGTACGGGTGGATTACGAGTCCCTGCCTTTTCTCGATGTCGGCCCCACCGCGATTATCGCGCCGCCGGACACGGTTGATTCGGGTGCGGCGGTCGTGCCGCGCGTCGTGGTCGAGAACTTCGGCAACCGGGCCGCGGTCTTTCCGGTCTCTCTGGCCATCGGTGCGACATATCTGGAGGCGGTTGAGGCCACTCTTGCCCGGGGCGCAAGCGACACGCTCGAGTTCCCGGTCTGGCACGCGACGGACACCGGCAGCCAGACCATCACCTGCTACACGAGCATGGCCGGCGATGCGAACCGGCACAACGACACGCTTAGCACCGCGCTCTATGTGAAGCCGCCGCCCAGACCCGACGTGGGTCCGGTGCGGGTGCTGGCACCACGAGGCCGCGTTGATTCCGGCACCGTACATGCGCCGGTGGTGGTGGTCAGGAACTTCGGCGTCGTGCCGGCGACTTTTCCGGTTACAGTGCGGCTCGGGCCGGGTTACCGCTCCACGCTGACCGACTCGCTCGCGCCCGGACTAGAGGACACACTGACCTTTCCCGACTGGGTCGCGGAGCCTGTCGGGCTCGTGCCGATTGTCTGCTGCACCGAACTCGCCAACGACGGCAACCGCGGCAACGACACCCTGATTGACTCGGTGCGCGTGCTGCGTCTGCCGGTGCCGGATGTGGGCGCGGTGGTGATACTCGAACCGACCGGGTTTGCCGACTCCGGCACGACGGTCACGCCCGCGGCGGTCGTGCGTAACTACGGGCCGGTTGGCGGCTCTTTCCCGGTGACGATGCGCATCGAAGCAGACTACGCGGCGACGATTCAGGAGACCCTGGCGGCAGGCAGCAGCGATACACTGCGCTTCTCTCCCTGGATCGCGCAACCGATGGATACCCTGAGCGTCATCTGCTTCACCGCTCTTGCCGGGGATTCGAACCCGGCCAATGATACGGCGCGTGCCTGGGTTGTTGTCCAGACCCCGGCATGGCACGACATCGGGACTGAGGCGATAATCACACCATCCGCCGTGCGCGGCAGGGACAGCGTGCGGCTCAGGGCGAAGGTGCGTAACTACGGCACCAGGGCCGAGAAGTACTTCGATGTGCGAGTCCGCATCGGCTCGGTCTATGACCGGACCGTTAACGTCGGAACCTCGGTGCAGCCTGATTCCACGGTCGAGCTCGCGTTTCCCGCCTGGGTTGCGACCGAGGGCCGGTTCACGGTCAGTTGCTCGACCCGACTGACCGGAGACGCGGACAACTCCAACGACAAGAAGGAAACCGACATCTCGGTCGCCCGGGCGTATCTGCTGTTCATCGAGCCGGACCAGTCTGGCCGGATACACGCCGGCAAGGTCGGGACCTGGCATTTCACCGCCCGGCTTGAGGGCGTGGACGGCGCAACGGTTGACCTGCGCCCGGTGGCTGCGCCGGCCGACTGGAGCGCGGCGCTCTTTGACTCGGCCGGGGCCGCGCCGCTTTCGAGCCTCGGGGCGGTTGAACCTGGCCGCTCGTACCCGTTTGCCCTGCGTGTCGTGGCTCCGGATTCAGCGCTGTCCGGTGCTGCCGACACCGTGATGGTTCAGAGCTTCACGGTGCACGGATTCGTGCGTGAAGACTCGACCGTGACCGATTCTGCGGCGCTGGTCGTGACCCTGATTCCGGTCCTGGCCGTGCACAACTTCCCGAATCCCCTGGCCGACTCAACCACTTTCGTCATCGGCGTGCCCGACACCGGTCGCATCACCCTGACCATCTATAACCGCGCAGGCGAACGCATCAGCCGCGTGCGTGAGGACATGAACGTGATGCCCGGGGTCGCGCTCATCGGCTGGCGCGGTCGGAATGACGCCGGCCGGCGCGTGGCATCCGGCACCTACCGTTACGTGCTCGACTACGCGACCGGCGAAGTGGTCAAGCGGGTTGCCAAGAAGCTCGTGGTTGTGAGGGAGTGACCCGTGACCACAGCAATTCTTCTGCTGCTGCTCTCATCGAGCTCGACCGGTACTTCGGCTCTGCCGGTCTTGAGAATCGGCCAGGGCCCGCGCGCCGCGGCTCTGGGTGAGTCGTTCACCGGCCTGGCCGACGATGCCAGCGCGGTCTACTGGAACCCGGCCGGGCTGGCCATGCTTGGCGACTATCACTTCGCCCTGTCTCACCATCAGTGGTTCATGGACGCGACCGACGAGGTCGGCCACGCTGCCTTGCCTCTGGGCCCGGGGGCTTTGGGTTTCGGCCTGCTCTACTCAGGCGAGCCCGGGGTCGAGCGCTGGAGCGAGAATAACATCCCGGGCGACACTTTCTCGACCTGGAACGGCCTGCTTGCTGCTGCTTACGGATTGACCCTGTTTGACCGCTATCAGGTCGGTGCCGCGGTTACGGGTCTGATGGAGGACCTGAGTGCTGCGCGTGGCTTGGGCGCGGCTGTTGACCTCGGCGGGCTGATCCGACCGGTGACCGGACTCGGGCTCGGACTTGCGGTTCGACACCTCGGGATGATGTCGTTTCCCGGCGGCCCGGAGAAGCTGCCCACCGAGATGGTAGCCGGCGCGAGCTACTCGACGCGCGGGGTCACTGGCCTGATCGACATCGTCGTGCCGTTCGACAACGTGCCCAATGCCCGCCTGGGCGTCGAGTACGCGCCCATCAGGGAGTTCGCTCTGCGCGTCGGCTACCGCACCGGGCCCGAAGACCTTTCCAGCCTTGGCACGCTGGCGGGACTGACCGCAGGCCTTGGCGTCAGGTACCAGAACTTCGGCCTGGACTACGCGGTCGTGCCGTATGGCCCGCTTGGGCTGACGCATCGCATCGGCTTGTCGGCAACGCTGACCCCTGCTTCGGCAGAGAAGTTCGGCACGGTGCTGGTTCAGGTTGTTGATGCCGAGACCAGGCAGCCGCTGCTTCAGCTCCGACGGACGGAGCCGGGCCTGGC
>CAZQFS010000112.1:0-9443 GCA_964592755.1 uncultured bacterium
CGGATTCCGAGCAGCCAGGATGCGAAGACAGTCCGGCGGCCGAGACGCTGATAGTTGCGCCAGTCAACGAAGAGGTCCTGGAACTGCCGGTCGGAAAGGAACGATGCGTCGGCCCCCACTCTCGTTCTGGTTCCTCGCGCCGGGCCATAACCGTCCCAGTACGTGTTGTCGAAGACCAAGGCAGGACTGGCGTACGTTACCCACTCGCCGTAGCTCAGCTCCCGGTCCCAGCCGACATAATCCGGGCCGACGTACCAGGAGTAGCTGTCTACCCGGCTGCTGTACAGAGTAAGGCCGAGTTCGGTCCGGATGAACCGGTTGAACGGGTAACCGGCAAGTACCTGCCCGCCCCGGTTGGTCCGGTCCACCCGGTATCGGTACGGGTAATACAGCGGCACGTCGAAGAACTGGAACAGGGCAAAGCCGTAATCTACCCGATAGGGGAGGAGCCAGTACTGGAGCAGCAGGTTGGAGTTGAGGATATCGCCGTAGAGGTCGGTGTAGAGGTCGAACCGATGGTCGCCCAGGATATCGCTGAAGCCGAGGTTGAGTGTACCGGCAAAGCCGGCCGACGGGCCGATGCCGTATGAGGCCGAACCGACCGCGTAGTCGAGGGACAAGTTGAAGCCTACCGGCCTGACCCGGCCGAAATCGAGTCCTGCTTTTTCAAAGGCCAGCGTATCAAGTGGGACAGCCAGGCCATCGCCCGAGTCGGCCGGTATCTTCTCGAGCGGGTCGAGCATGACCGCGACGTCCCAGCCGACATTCGAGTAGTAGGAGAAAACCAGCTTGCGGTCGTCCCGGGAGAGTGACAGGTGGGCTGCATCGCCGAGCAGGCCGGTTCGACGGACAACCTTCTTCTCAGCCAGGGAGTAGACGTAGACGTTGCTCGCCGAGTCGGACGCGGCATAAAGCAGATGCTCGCCCGAATGGGTGAACACCGGATGCGAAAGCTGCTCGCTGCGTCCGGTGAGCCGCTCGGCGGCGCCGGACCTGTGGCGCAGCCAGACCGCATACGACCCAGGAGACCACTTGCTGCCCGGGTCGGGCCGGTCGGAGACAAAGGCAATCGTCTCGCCGGCCGGCGAGTACGCCGGGTCACGGTCGTCGTACATGTCGTAGGTAACGCGGCGGGGTTCACCGCCGGCCGTATCGACTTCGTAGATGTCGCTGAATCCGTTCTTGACGCCGACAAACGCAACTCGACTGCCGTCCGGCGAGAAGCAGGGGCTCGCGACCGCGTCGAGGTTGCCGAAAACGCGTCGGGTTACACGACCGCTTGCGTAGTCAACAAGCGCCAGGTTGTCCCGGCCGGCAGAAGTGGTAACGACCGCGATGGTGCGCTCGTCCGGGGACCAGGCCAGACCGGGCCGCAGCAGATGCATCGCCTCAAAACCGCCCGACCGTTCGCCCCGAATCAGTCGTTTCAACACCCGGCCGTCAAGGGCCGAGATGACGTAGATGTCGACGTATTCGTGCCGGTCAGATACCATGGCGATTCTGGTGCCGCTGGGTGAGATGGCCGGCCCGGTGTTGTAGACCGAACGGTCTTCGACGTGGTTCGTCAACCGTTCGGCAAGCTGGTCGAAGTTGCGGAGTCTGGTGACCTGGGGCCAGTAGCGGACACGGAGCCATTCCTCCCACTCGCGCGAGAACCGCTCGACCGTGAGGCCGAAGACCGCGGAAAAGGTGGTCGCGAGATTGCGGCGGCGGGCGAGCACGTGGAGGAACTCGTAGACCTTCTTGCGGCCATACTTGTCGGCGACGTAGTTGAAGAACGACTCGCCCTGACGGTAGACGAGGTAGCCCATGTTGTCGTTCAACTGGTGCAGGGGCACGACCCTGTTGTTCAGTACCAGGTCGCGCATGAATGTCTCGGAGCTGACGTTGGCCCAGCCGGACTGGAACTCGGCGAACCCTTCCAGCACCCAGAGCGGAACCTGAAACTCGTCCACTGCACCGAGCAGGGCGGCCAGCCGGGAGCGGAAGAACATCCGGAACTCGAAGATGTGGGTGAGCTCGTGGCCGATGACATGGTGGAGGTCGTTGTAGGAACCGTTGAACGGGAGGACAATGCGGTTCTTGATCAGTTCGGCAAACCCGCCGACCCCTTCTTCGATTATCTCCAGGGTGACGTTGGTTTCGCTGAACTGGCCGGGTGAGAGGTAGAGAATCAGCGGGACCCGGTCCTCGAGCTCCAGGCCCAGGTCGCGGGAGATAGCGCGGTAGTACTCCTCGGCCGACCGGGCGGCAAACTCGGCGAGCGCCTCGCCCCCGGGGTAGAAGAGGATACGGAAGTGGTCTGTCTCCAGGCTCTGGAACGTGTACTCCCTGGTCTGGACTTTGCTCTTGCCGAAGTAGGAGAACTGGGCAGAGGTCAGTGCCGCCGCGCCGAGCAGCAGGGCTGCGGCCCGGAGACAGGGTGGATGCCGGACAAAGGGGATGATGAGATAGTTTACTGCCGCAACCGAGTGTGTCAAACGCCCGAAACCGGTCTGGGTTTGGGGCTCTTGTCTTCGGTGAACAGGAAGATGCGTTCGGCGACCTTGTAACCCCAGGCCATGTCCGGCGTGGTGTGTCCGTAGCAGATTCCGGCTCGTGCGTCAAAACCGACCGCTCCGAGCCTGATCTTGCGCCGCCGAGCCTCGGATATGACCAGGGTCAGGGCCACGGAGGCAGGCATAGTCATCATTCGGTCGACGACATCCTTGGCAATGAGGCGGCGCATGATTTCTTCGCCGTGTCCGGTGCAGGTCACCGCGCCGCTCGGAGCCGCATAGGTTCCGGCACCGAGAATCGCCGAGTCACCGACCCGGCCGCGCATCCGGCCGGTGATGCCGCCGCTTGAGGTCGCCACGGCGAGGTTGCCACGTTTGTCGATGGCCACGGCACCGACCGTGCCCAAGTGCCCGTCATCAGTGCCGGATGCAACCTGGCTCGCCGTGGTTCGGCTCAGTTTCGGGAAGTAGGGCGAGCCTTCGGCCAGTACCTTGTCAAGTCTGGCCCGGGACCGCTCGGTAACGACGTCGCACTCGGCCAGACCCAGTTTGCGGGCGAACTGAACCGCACCCTCGCCGCCGAGCAGCAGATGGTCGGTTTCGGTCATCACCTTGTGTGCAACCAGGACAGGGTTCTTCACCCGGACCAGTCCGGTGACCCCACCGAACCGGCCGTCCTGCGTCATGACCGAAGCATCCATCTCGGCCACGCCGTCAATAGTCAGGTTGGAGCCGGTCCCGCAGTTGAACAGCGGGTTGTCTTCCATGATGCGCACCGCGGTGACGACCGCCTCCAGGCAACTGGCGCTCTGGCGGAGCAGACGGTAGCCTTCTTCGATTGCCTCGGTCAGACCTGCGGCAGCAGCCGGCTTGTCCTCGATGATGCCGGCGCCGCCGTGGCAGATTATGCCGAGTGTAGTTCCGAGCATGTTGACCTCCTATCGCTGACAGACCGGACAGAATCTTGCTCCCCGGCCGTGGACGGTGACGCGCGTTACCGTGCCTGAACAGCCTGCTCGCCGGCACGGTTTGCCTTCGCGGCCGAATACAGCCAGGCGTTCCTGGAACCGACCTCGGGCCTGGTCGGGCAGGAGGTAGCGGCCGTCGGAAAGCGTCGTGCCGCACCACCTGATGCCGTCGTGCAGTACCCCTCTCAGTGCCGCAGCAAGCCGGCGGACTTCGGCGTGGGTGAGTCGTCCTGCGGCCCGGGTGGGTCTGAGTCGGGCGCGGAACAAAGCCTCGTCTGAGTAGATGTTCCCAACGCCGCAGCAGACACGCTGGTCGAGCAGCAGGCTCTTGATGCTCGCCCTTCTGCCGCGCAGCCTGTCGGCCAGGTACTCATCGGTGAATCGGGATGAGACCGGCTCAAGGCCCATCCGGTTCAGACTCGAAAGCGGGCCGGCAGGGTCAGTCCTGTGGTCGAGATACACCCGACCGAGCGCCCGGGGCTCGATGAAACTGAGGCTCGGGCCCCGGGCGAGTTCAAGCCGCAGTCGTTCGAATCGGGCCGGTTCGTCGTCTGAGGTCAGCTCAAGGTGGCCGCTAAGGCGCAGATGGAACGCGAGACGCCAGCCTTGGTCCAGTTCCGCGAGCAAGTACTTGCCTCGGCGCGATAGTCCGGTGATCGTATGGCCGGCAACCTTCTTCTGAAACGTGGCTGAGTCAGGGTAGCCGATGATGTCAGGTCGCCAGACCTGCGCCCGCACGATTGTCTGCCCGACCAGGTGGGGCTTGAGCCGGCGCCGGATGGTTTCGACTTCAGGTAGTTCAGGCAACGGGTCAGCAGCCCGGGTTGGTCTGATTCCGTTCTGGCGCTAGCGCCTGCCGCCTTCGGTCTGACTCAGGTTCTTCATGAGTTCCGCGGTGTTGCGTGCCGGCCGGAGCAGGGCGACCGCCCGGCTGACCTGAGGGTCACGTCGCATCCGGGCCTGGTACTCGCCCCACAGTCCCTTGGACTTGCCTGCGACCTCGCGTTCAATCTGGCCGGCAATGAAGTCGCGGCTGGAGTCGAACTCAGCACTGGTGAACTCGAGCCTCTTCTTGGTCTTCAAGTACTGACGGAATTCCTCGATGACCTCGTCGCCGGCAGTGAGGTCCTGCGCCACATCCGGATGGACGTTGACGTAGTCAACGGCGAAGTCGAAGTAGGCGTCGCGGGTGACCCGGGCGGCCAGGCTGGTCAGTTTCTCGTACGGCACATAGATGTCGGGGACAATCGCGCCTCGGCCCCAGACCCGGCGACGCAGCCGGCCCAGGGTGTGGAACTCCTGGTCTGTTGCCTTGGTAGTGTCAAGGACCACAACGCCATCCTTGTCGTGGGGTCGGTTGATGCAACGGCCGCTGGGCGTGTACCAGTAGGCGGTTGTCACCTTGACCGCCAGGTCCGGTCCGATTTGGTGGATGGTCTGGACCGAGCCCTTGCCAAAGGTGGTGTCGCCCAGCGTCAGGGCACGCTCCCAGTCCTGGAGCGCACCGGCAACAATCTCGGACGCAGATGCGCTGCCGCGGTCAACCAGCACGACGAGCGGAAAGTCACCATGCCGGTCTTCGTCCTCAGAAGTGAACTCGCGGCGGCTGTCCGGCATCCGGCCGCTGGTTCGGACAATGACCCGGCCTGCGGGCAGGAACAGGTCGGAAACGTCGCGGCCTTCAGTCAGGAGCCCGCCGCCGTTGGCGCGCAGGTCGAAGATGAGTTTCCTCGCGCCGGCAGAGAATAGTGAATCAATGGCCCGGCTGAGCTCGCGGGTCGCGGTTCGTGAGAAGTCGGCCAGTCGCACGAAGCCGATGCTGTCTTCGAGCAGGCCGGCATAGGGAACCGCCTTGATGTTGATGATTGCCCGGGTCAGCTCAAACGGCAGCAGGTCTCTCACTCCGGGCCGGGCGATTGAGACCTTGACCTTGGTGCCCGGTTCACCGCGCAGGAGCTTGACCGCGTCCTCGGTTGTGTAACCGTCGGTTGACTTCCCTTCGATGCGGGCAATCCGGTCGCCGCCGCGGATGCCGGCACGCTCGGCCGGCGTTCCCTCAATCGGGGCAATGACCGTGAGCTGGCCGTCCATGGTTCCGATGTGGATGCCAATGCCTCCGAACTGGCCTTCGGTCCGAACGCGCAGCTCTTTCAGGTCCGGTTCTTCGAGGAACTCGGTGTAGGGGTCGAGCGAGTTGAGCATTCCTTTGATTGCTTCCCGGACCAGTTTGTCCGGGTCAACCCGCTCGACATAGGTCGCGAGCACGATGTCGACGACCTGGCTGAACATCCGCAGGGTCTGCATGAAGTTCGTGCCCTTCTGGGCCCAGAGCCGACCGAAGACGCCGCCCAGGCACAACGCCAGGACCGCGACTCCGATGACCAGCGCGACGCGTCTTCTCATTTTCTCAAGATACCCTTTCGGTTCAGCAGCTCGCAGACGTGTTGGCGGACCCTCGATTCGAGCTCGTCGGCCGGCTGAGTGCCGTCGAGAATCCTGAATCTGCCGGCCGCGCGCCGCGCCAGTTGGAGGTAGCCGGCACGCACGCGCTCATGAAATTGTACCCGCTCCTGCTCCAGTCTGTCAAGAGCTTTGTCGGCCTGGCGTTGCTGGCCGAGGGCGACCGGCAGGTCGAACAGGAACGTCAGTTGGGGCCGTGTCGCCGCAGCCGCCAGTTTGTTGAGCCGCGCCACCAGGCGAACGCCCAGGTCGCGGCCTGCGCCCTGGTAGGCAACCGACGAGTCGAGGTACCGGTCGAGTACGACGACCCGGCCCTGACTCAAGGCGGGCATGACCAGCTCCCGGACATGCTGGCTGCGGCTGGCAAGGTAGAGGAACAGCTCGGTGCGTGCGTCCATGCCCTGAACGGCCGGGTCGAGCAGGAGCATTCGGATGCGCTCGCCGATGGCAGTGCCACCCGGCTCGCGTGAGAAGGTGGTCGGAACGGCGCGGGACTCGAGCCACTTGACCAGACGTCGCGCTTGGGTTGACTTGCCTGAGCCTTCTACACCCTCGAAGGTGATGAGGACGCCGCGCACGAGTGCCGCGGCCCTAGGCCTTCTTGGCCGCGGGCCGCGCCGGTTTGTGCCCGTGCCGACGGATGAAGGCCTCGGTTTTGTCCCGGCAGACGTCGTCCGGGAACTGGACCGGCGGGGTCTTGAAGAAATAGCTTGACGGCTCGATGATGCTGCCGGACAGGCCGGCATCGAGTGCGAGTTTGGCGCAGCGGACCGCGTCAATCATCACCCCGGCGGAGTTGGGCGAGTCCCAGACTTCCAGCTTCAGCTCGACGTTGAGCGGCACGTCACCGAAAGTCTGGCCCTCCATGCGCAGGTAGCACCACTTGCGGTCTTTGAGCCAGGCGACGTAGTCGGATGGGCCGACGTGGACGTTCTCGGCGCCGATGTCGTACTTGAGAAGCGACGTCACCGCGCCGGTCTTCGATATCTTCTTCGAGTGCAGCCGTTCCCGTTCGAGCATGTTCAGGAAGTCGGTGTTGCCACCGACGTTGAGCTGCATCGTCTTCAAGAGCTTCACACCCCGGTCGTTGAACAGGGACACAAGCATCCGGTGCACAATCGTCGCGCCGACCTGGGATTTTATGTCGTCCCCCAGTACCGGCAGGCCCGTGGCCTTGAACCGCCGATGCCAGTACTTCTGGGACGCGATGAACACAGGTATGCCGTTGACAAATGCGCACCCCGCCTTGAGTACCTGCTCGACGTACCACTTGGTCGCTTCCTCACTGCCTACCGGCAGGAAATTGACCACTACGTCGGTCTTGGTCGCCTTGAGCGCCCGGACGATATCCGCGGTCGGACCGGGCGCCTTTTCGATGACCTGAGAAAGGTAGTACCCAAGGCCGTCGTGGGTCATGCCGCGCAGGACCTTCACGCCGGTCTTGGGTACGTCGGTGAATTTCCAGGTGTTGTTTGGATAGGTGTAGATTGCCTGCGCGACGTCCTTGCCTACTTTGCGCTTGTCGATGTCGATGGCGACCGACAGTTCGACATCGCTGATGTGGTATCCGCCCAGATTCACGTGCATGATACCGGGAATCGAATCTCCCTCTTTCGCGTTTCGGTAGTAGTGCAGGCCTTGGATGAGGCTCGACGCGCAGTTGCCGATGCCGATGATGCCGACTCTCACTTTAGACATAATTCCTCCTGTCGTCCTGAGTAACGACCTGGCTGTCTTCGTGCTGGCTACGAGACAAGCAGTCCGTCCAGGAAGGGGTTGACCAGCAGTGCCCGGCCAAAAGTACCCGGCTCGCCATGGCCGGGATAGACCTCTGTCTCGCGTTTCAACAGCGCCTGCAGGCGGCCTAGCGACGCCTGCATCTTGCTGGTGGAACCGCCCGGAAAATCAGTCCTGCCGATGGAATCCACGAACAACGTGTCGCCGGTGAAGGCGTAACCGTCGGCCAGCAGGCAGATGCTGCCACGAGTGTGGCCCGGCGTGTGCACGACAGTCAGCGTCTCATGCCCGACCCGGACCTCGTCGCCTTCGGCCAGCAGTCGCGTCGGCTTGGGTGAGCCGACCTCAAGGCCCATCATCGCCGCCAGCGCGGCATCCGGGTCTTGGAGCATCGCGGCGTCCAGTCGGTGAATCAGCAGCTCGGCGCCGGTCGCGTCCACGACTACCCGGTTTGCCGCCATGTGGTCGATGTGGCCGTGAGTATTGATGACGAGCCTGACAGTGCCGCCCAGTTGCTCGGCCAGAGCGAGAATCTTCTCCGCATCGCCGCCCGGGTCGACCACGGCAAGCTCATCGTCCGACTTGAGGACGTAGCAGTTGGTTGCCAGCGGCCCGACCACGAGCCGCTCAACCTTTCGGGCCACGCTCCATCCTGTTCTTGCCGGTTAGACGACGGGATGTGCCCGTGCCGACAACTTGCCACCCCTCGCGGCCGAGCAAGAACTCCTTCCACGCCAGACCGCCACGGAAGCCGGTTAGTCTCATGTCCTTGCCGACCACGCGGTGGCAGGGGATGAGCAGTGGAAACGGATTGCGAGACAGCACCCGACCCACGGCCCGGGCCGAACCGGGGCGAGACACGGCACGGGCCAGCTCCTGATAGGTCATCACCCGGCCCGGCTTGATACCCGCGCACCGACCCAGCACCCGGCGTGCGAACCGGCTTAGCCGACTCACATCCACCCACAGACGCCGGGGAATCGGCCCGCCATCAAGGACCCGCGCCAGGCTTTGCGCCAGCCAACCGCGACTGCGGGGTCGGGACGCCGCACCGGACCCGGGCCAGGGCGAAAGCGTGACGCTGGACACCTTGTCCCGGCTCCAGGAGACCGTCACCGAGCCAGAGCCAAACCGGCACGTCTTGGTCGATGTGGTCGTGTTCAGGCTTCTCTTCACTAGCCGCAATGATAGACCGGGCCGGCCGAAAGTCAAGAACGCTGGGCTGCCCCCAAACCGCAGATGAGGCTGCGGGTTTGCTGTTGACGTTTCATAAGCAACGAGCCCCTGGCGCTTGAGTCTGACTGGTCGTGGCCCCCGTTAGTGGCCCAATCAACAGATGCAGCGGACCTCCAACCAATGGGTGAACCAGGAGGCTCGATGAGGATACCCAGGGTCTTCCCTAGGCTGGAGCAGAAGCTCGGCTTCCTCAAACGCCGCCGTCCTGCTCCTGACCTTCGTCAAGGTCCCCTGTACCCCCCCCCACCTGAAAGTCTCGGCTGCCGCTGTCGGCAAGTTGTGTAATTGCGGAATGTTACGGGCACGGACGGGGTCGCGGTCTTTCTTGACATGGGCCTGGACAGGCCGACAATCTAGGCGTGTGGACCCGGAATGAACCGGCAGGAAGGCAGCAGACCGTGAAGTTCAAGCTCGCCCTGTTCGCTGTGTTCTGTCTCCTGTGCACTGCCCTGTCCGCGCAGTACCTCGAAAGCAATATCTGGCTTCCCGACTCGCTTGGCGGGATGAGCTATCCGCGCGCCATCGCGTGGAACCCGATGAACAA
>CAZQFS010000113.1:0-9365 GCA_964592755.1 uncultured bacterium
CAGTCACGTTGAACGCTCCCGCTATAGTGAAGACATGCGAAGTGGCGTACGCAGACTCGGACGCCACCGGACCTTCCCAGTTGCCGATAACCTCGCCCCAGTCGAACTGGAACCAAACGCTATCCCCGAGAGGGTGCGTTGCCCGTGCCTTGAACGCTGCCGCAACGCCGGTCGTGCATGCGCTGGGGCCACTCGGTCTGCTCGGTGTCATGGGAGGCAGGAAGCCGATCGTCACCGCGATGGAGTCGCTCCACTCAGACTCGGCCCCTTGCGTGTCGCGGGCTCTGACCTTGATGTGGTAGACTCCCGAGTCCGCGTAGGTGTGCGTCCGCGTCACTGCTTGCCCGCTGGCATAGGCTGACGACCACTCCACCGTGCTGGTGTCGCCCCACGAGACCTTGTACTCGACTTCCTGCGCCTCTGGGTCGACGGCAGAGAAGGTCCACGTCAAGACGGCACCCGGCTTCCCGACGGTTGGGCCGCTCAGTTGCGGAACCGCCGGGGGCTTGTTCGTCTTGCAGACGGCGAGAACGCTCGCCAGTGTCAGCAATGCGACCATCGGGAGAGACCGGACGCGACGAAAGTGACAGAATCCTGCGTTTGAGATCATGCTTCCTCCTGCCTTTGCTGTACGAAGGAATTCCGGGACATATCACGCACTTCCCCGCCCGGCCGAGGTCTCTGACTTGACAGTCGAGGATACCAAGACTGCCTTCATAATCGCCTCGATTGTACGTCTGCCCGGCGCCAAGTCAAGCGGGCGCGGGCTTACGGCTGACGGCTCACGGCCGTGACGGCTAGACGACGACGTACTCAGACACCGACTCCGATTCCGGAATCGGCAGTCCGTCTTCCTTAAGGCCCTGAACGTGCATCCGCAGCGCCTCGTGCATGTTCTTCTCCGCTTCCTCGCGCGTAGCGCCGGTGGCTGCACAGCCAGGCACGTCCGGCGAGTACGCGGAGTAGTTGCCGTCTGCTCTCTCAATGACGATAAGAAACCTGTGCATGTTCAGCTCTTCTCTTTCAGTCCCGCCTGCTTGAGTATGCTGTTGAGGGTTCCGGCCGCGAGGTCGTGCCCGGATGCTCTTACTGCCGATGGCTGCCTTTCGTTGCCACCAGATACCAGCCCCGTCCTGCTCTATCAGCCTGATAACGTCGCAAACCTTCATGGTGCTCGGTGGAGATGATATGGCTCGACCTCGTCGAAGTCAGCAAGTGGATGGAAGGACTCGAGGAGTCAAGGAATCGAGGAGTCGAGGGGTGGCGGCGGAGCCGCCAGGCGCAGGCCGGCCCCGGAACCGACATTGAGCCACCAGGAGAGTGACGAAGTGAAGGAAGGATGGAGGAATAAGGAACCCGGCGGTTCGTGTTCTTCGTGACAGTCAACTTCGGAACTGGAGCTCAACCGGGTCATTGACATCACCGTGCGTCAGCCTATACTACGACAAGAACTGATTAGCATCGGCTGACTGTAACCGCGCGACAGCAGAACCGGTCGTGGTCAGCAACGATGCGGGCCAGAGGGAACCATGAAAACCACGTGCCTGACAGTAGAACTGACCGCTCTTGAACCGGCCCGGCTGCCGCGCTACAAAGGCGCGGTGGTAAGGGGCGGCTTTGGTCTGGCGTTCCGGCGGGTAAGCTGCCCGTTTCCGAAGCGCGAGTGCGCCGACTGTCTGCTCAACCGGCAGTGCGTCTGGTCGTACGTCTTCAATACGCCGCGGCCGGAAGACGCCACGGTCATGCGTAAGTATGAGACAATTCCCCACCCCTTTGTCATTGAGCCGCCAGACGACGACCGAACCCGACTGGCTCCGGGCGACCGACTCGAGTTCGGCCTCGTGCTCGTCGGCCGGGCAATCGAACACGTGCCCTACTTCATCTACGCCTTTGAGCAGATGGCCGAACAAGGTCTTGGTCCTGGCCGGGGTCGCTTCACCGTCTCTGCGGTCCGGCAGCAAGGCACGGTATTCTTCGACGGCAAGGCCAAGACCATCATCGCCCCGCTCAAGACATCCTCGCTCGAACTGACGCCCGGCCAGCCTGGCACAACCCAGGTCGCCATCCGGTTTGTTACCCCGCTTCGTATCATCTATCAAGGAAAGATGTCCCGCCGACCGCAGTTCCACGTTCTGGTCCGGGCGCTGCTCCGTCGGCTCGGGCTTCTGGCGTACTTCCACGACCAGCCGGTCGAACTTGACTACCGCGGCCTTATCGCGCAAGCTGAGGCAGTCAAAATGGTGGACTGCACCCTTGCCGGCTGCGAATGGCGCCGCTACTCCACGCGCCAGGACCGCGTCATTGAGATGGAAGGCATGACCGGCACAGCCACCTACGAAGGAAACATCGGCCCTTTCCTGCCCTTTCTCAGGGCGGGCGAGATTCTCCACATCGGCAAGGGAACGACCTTCGGCATGGGCAAATACCAGATGGAGGTGAGATGAACAGGAAAGAAGACAAAGACTTCCAGACCCTGGTCCTGGCCGCGCTGCTCCACGACATCGGGAAGTTCGCTCAGCGGGCAGGGGCCGAATTGGACGCTGAGGACCGCCGAGTCGCCGAGGCATGCTGCCGACAGGCCTTCGGTCATCCCAGTCACGTGCACGCTGCTTTCAGCGGCAGCTTCATACGTCGGTATCTCGGCAGACCGTGGGAGATGGTCGAGAATCTTGCGCTCTGGCATCACTCGGCCGGCGAAGCACCGGCAGCGTACCGACGCTTGGCCCGCATTGTGGCGCTGGCCGACTGGCTCTCCTCCGGCGAACGCCATGACCGACCCGAAGCCGCGACTGTGCGGGTCGAGGACGAGCCGCTTGTCTCCATCTTCTCGACGCTCGAGACCGACCGTCCTGCGTCCGGCCGCAGCTACTTCCCGCTAACCCCTCTCTCATCAACCGGCAGGGAACACATACCCTCAGCCCGCAAACCGGAAGCGCTTCAGTATGGCCGCGCCTACAAACAGACCTGGGAGGCATTCCAGGCCGACTTCGACCGCATCAAGGCGTCGGGATATGCCCTGCTCGTAGACCAGACCCTCTCCCTGCTGGAGAAGCACACGTTGTTCGTCCCGTCCGCCGCCTACAGGCAGGTCCCGGACGTATCTCTCTTCCATCATCTCAAAGCGACCGCGGCCATCGCCTCCTGCCTGTTCCAGGATCGTCTGGACGACACGGCGCTGGACCAGGCGTTCCGGTCATTCGGCAATCCTGCCGAAGTCGGAGACGAACTGGCCGTACTCATCGGCGGCGACCTCTCCGGCATCCAGGACTTCCTCTATAACGTCACTGCCAAGGCGGCGCTCAAGAGCCTGCGCGGCCGCTCGCTCTACCTGCAGCTCATTCCTGAGGCTGTTGCGTCCGGTCTCATTGACGTGCTCAACCTCACGCGGGCCAACATCATCTACTGCGGCGGAGGACACTTCTACCTGCTCGCCCCTGCGACCGCAGAGACGAAGGAGACCATCGAGAGCCACGCGCGCATGATTGACCAGGCGCTCTTGAGCGCACACAACGGCCGGCTGTCGCTCGCCCTCGCGACCCAGCCCCTCAGCCTTGGTGACTTCTCCGGCAGGGAGTTCGGCAATGCCTGGGACAGGCTGCACGAGAAACTCGCCCGCGCCAAGAAGCAACGCTTCCGCCGACTGCTCCAGTCAGGCAGACCAGAGGACATTCTCGGCCCGACCGGCGTCGGCGGCGAGGAGCCGGCCTGCTCGGTCTGTGGCGAGGAGACAAAGGAGAAGGACGACGAAGACAATCCGCGCTGCCGGATGTGCGCCGGCTTCGCCGACCTGAGTGCCGACCTGAAGAATGCCGCAGTCGTGGTTGAGACCGCATCCGGCCGGCACTATGACAAACCACGTGCATGGTACGAAGTCCTGTCGAACCTGGGCCGCGAGTACCGCTTCCAACCAGAGGCGCACCCGACCGGCGCGGCCTGGCTGCTGAATGGGACCGACTTCGCCGCCAGTGGACTGAACGGCTTCCGCTTCCTCGCCAAGCACATTCCCGAGGTTACCGGTGCAACCGCCACGCTGGAGAACATCGCCAAGGGCGCGGTCGGCGTCCAACGCTGGGGCGTATTGCGTATGGACGTAGACAACCTCGGCGAGGCGTTCAGAACCAGACTGGGAGATGACCGCTCGGTTTCGCGCTTCTCCATGCTCAGCTACCTTGTCGGCTACTTCTTCTCGGCAAGGGTTCAGGCAGTCGCGCAAGAGGACGCCTTCAAGGACAAGGTGTATCTCGCCTACTCCGGCGGCGACGACCTCTTCGCCATCGGTTCCTGGTCGGTCCTGCCTGAGTTCGCGAAGAGAATCCGCGAGGAGTTCGGCAACTTCACTTCCCACGCCCTCACTCTCTCGGCCGGGGTCTACGTTGCGCCGTCCGTGAAGTTCCCGGTCTACGAGGCTGCCGACCAGGCCGGAGAAGCGGAAAAGGCGGCCAAGACCGAGCATACGAGCAAAGACCGAATCAGCTTCCTCGGCTCGACCGTGACTTGGGCCGAACTCAACAATGCACGGGAGGTGAAAGACGAACTTGTGAAGCTGATTGGCAACGGCCTGCCCAAATCCATCCTCGGCTTCCTCGGCTCAAGCTGGCAGCAGCAGAAAGAGACCAAGGACGGCAAGATTCCGGTGTACCCAATCTGGCGCTTGCTCTATGCGTTCAAGCGCCTGAAAGAAAGGCACAAAGACCTGGCCCCGCGGATATGTGACATCGAACAAAAGGTGGTCGTGGCCAATGGCCTTCGGCCCCGCCTCGACCTCATCATCCGCTGGGCAGAATACGAAGTAAGGAGGAAAGATGCAGAGTAGACAACCCGGCGCCGGGCCGCGACCAACCGGCGGCGCAGACAAGTCAGAACGCATCAAGAAGGCCTTGGCCGGCGGCAGCACGGACCTCGTTGATTTCGCCCGGGAGACCGGCGAGTACCTTGCCGCAGGTAGCGACCGCGAGCGGCTGTCGGTATCCCAGATACGCAACGTCTTGGACGACATCCAGAGGATGCGTACTTTCGACGAGAATCGGCTGCAGATGCTTCGCCCCAGGCTTGCCTATGCTGCCGGCAGACATGGAGGAAAGGTCAAAGACCTGCAGAAGGTCATCGACACCGCAATCGGGATGACAGACGCCTCGAACTTCAAGCACTTCAAGAACCTGGTCGAGGCAATCGTCGGTTACCATCGCTACTACGGCGGAAAGTGAGGAAGAGATGTCAACCCTACTAGGCAAGGCTATTGTTCGTACGGACCTCAGGCTTGTCACCGGTACGCGCGTCGGGGGCAGCCAGGGCGGGCTGAAGATTGGCGGCGTCGACCTGAACGTCATCTCCGACCCGCTCGGGCGGCCCTACATCCCGGGTTCGTCGGTCAAGGGCAAGCTCCGCTCGCTGGCCGAGCGCGCGCTGCGGGCACCCATTGGCGACCGCGGCACGCATTCGTGCCGCCAAGCCGAGGACTACGGCAAATGCGTCATCTGCCGGACCTATGGCACGCTCCAGAGCTTCGACGGGGTCGCCACCCTGACGCGGCTGGTGGTGCGCGATGCGTTCCTTGACGATTCGAGCATCACCGAAGAGATGCGGGCCAGCATGGACATGGAGTTCACCGAAGTGAAGTTCGAGACCGCCATCGATCGCACAAGCGGCACGGCGCTCAAGGGCAGCCTGCGTCAGATTGAGCGCGTGCCTGCCGGCGCAGTCTTCCGGCCCTGCGAATTCGTGTTCAATGTCTTCGAGGAGAGCGACAAGGGCCTCTTGAAGCACGTCTTTGTGGCAATGGAGTTGCTGGAAGACGACTACCTCGGCGGCATGGGCTCGCGCGGCTACGGCAAGGTGAAGCTCGACAACATCGGCGTCTGGTGGAACAAGGCGGCGGACTACGAAAGCGGCAACGTCGCCCTTTCCGACGACCGGCGCATCAACGGCGAAATGAAGACTCCGTCCGCACTGGTGCAGGGCTTCGACACGCTCGAGGCCAAGCTGGCATCGCCATGACCTTCACCGCCTGCATCCTTAAGCCGCGCGGACCGTTCCACATCGGCGAGCGCGAGGGCATGCGCGAAGGGTCAGAGGTTTTCATCCACTCCGACACGCTCTTCTCTGCGCTCTGCCACAGCCTGCTGCTGCTCTACGGCAGAGCCGAACTGGAGCGGTTCCTCGAAGCCCAGCAAGGCCCGGACCCGCCGCTCGTGCTCAGCTCTGCCTTTCCGCGGTGGCAGGGCAGATACTACTTCCCGGTTCCCCGCCACTACTTCCCCAAAGGCGAGAAGGCCAAGCAGGTCAAGCGGCTGCGGTTCATCGAGCAGCCCGCCTTCGAGAAACTGCTCGCCGGCCCGCTGGACGAAGACAAGCTGATACCCTATGGCCTGCCCGCTAGTGCCGTCGTGCTCGAAGACGTTCCCAGGGTCACGGTCTCGCGTACCGGCGGCACGGCAACCGAGGAAGGCGGGTTCTATCACGTCGGCCTCGTGTACTACACGAAGGACGCCGACCTGTTCTTCCTTGTCGACTTTCGGTCGGCAGAATGGGAGCCAAAGGTCAAGGCCGCCATCCGCCTGATGTGCGACGAAGGCATCGGCGGCTACCGCACGGTCGGCAAGGGTCAGTTTGAACCGCCGGACCTGGACCAGACGGTTTCGCTGAACCTGCCGGCGCAGGCGGGCGGAAGCCTGCTCCTTTCGCTCTACTACCCGGCCGACCGCGAGCGCACCGGCCTTGGCGACGGTTGGTACGACCTTGCTCCGCGCAAAGGCTACGTCTACTCGCCCGACACCCGCAGCCTGCGCCGCAAGAGCGTGATGCTGTTCGCCGAAGGCTCGGTATTTCCGGGCACTGACCGAAAGGGGATGCTCGTGGACGTGACGCCGGGCAACGCCGACCAGCTCGGCCTCGGCCACCGGGTGTTTCGCAACGGCCTTGCCTTCACCGTTCCCTGCGTCATCCCTGCCCGCGACGGAGGTGCCCATGCCTGACTCTTTCCAGGTCAAGCTCAAGGTTCTCTCGCCCATCCACATCGGCTCGGGCGAGAAGTTGAACAAACTGGACTACTATCTCGATAGCGGTTCGTTCTGCCGCGTGGATATGGACGGCCTGTTTCAGGACCCGGGTTTTGCCGACGTGCGCGCCAGGTTTCTGAAAGCCGCGCCCGGCGGCCAGCCGATAGACAGCATTCTCGGCCGAGACGGGCTTCACCGCCAGCACGTCCTGTATCGCATTCCGATACACATCAGCGCGCGCAACCGCCATGAGACCGAAGTCAGCACCTTCATCAAGTCCGCCGGCCGAGTCTATATTCCCGGCAGCTCGGTCAAAGGCGCGATTCTCTCAGCCCTGTGTTGGCATGTGCTGAAGGAGAAAGGCCCCGAATCCGCCAAGCGGGTTCTGCTGGGCTATGACGCCCCCGACCGTCAGGGGCGGAATAGACACTTCTTTGACGACCCTCTCGAAGTCACGCTCAAGTCTGTTGGCGGTCGAGCCGCGAATACTCTGGGCAAGTTCACGCACTGGCTGGATGTCTCGGACTCGGACTTCAAGGCTCCAGGAGACTGTCTTGAGTTGACGTTCGCCGAGTCCAGGCGAGAGCAGCCGCGGACACCCTATCCGGGCGCTCGCCTACAACACGGCGGAGCAATACCCATTCTGCTTGAAGCTGTAAAGCCCGGCGTCGAGTTCACCTTCGTTCTCAAACAAGACCGCGATTTCTCGATGACTGCGGCCGAACTGCTCCAAGTCGTGAACGAGTTCTACCAGCAGGTCGCCAAGAACGATAAACTCGTGCTGCCCGATGTGGGACTCCGGCTGCCTCAGACTGGACTACTCCGGGTTGGTTCTGCCTGCGGTTTCTTTGCAACGTCGCTGCTGCTGACCGCGCGCAAACACGGCTTGGAAGAACGTTACCTGCAATCGCTATCCACGCCCCGTCGCCGGGTCACTGCGCCGCGCTCGCGCAAACGAATCGGGCAACTTGCCATCGGCTGGGCGCAGGTGGAGATGGTAAGTTGAGAACAGGGAGCAGTGAGCAATGAGTAGAAGGGAGTTGTTGTCATGAAGACAGCATACATTGCCACGGTCGGAACCGGTGAGGCGGCCAAAGGCAGCATCGTTGATGCCTTGTCCTTGTCGGCACGCCAGATGGGGCCGGAATTTGTCCTGCTGCTTGCAACAGAAGCATCCAAAGACAACGGCAGCGCGATACTCCGGCAACTCAAACGTACAACGGAAGACTCTCTCGTCCATGTCCTGACCGCAGAACCCGAGCACGCAGAAAAGCTCTACAGGGAGACCCTTGACGTTATCGCCACGAAGCTCAGAGCGCAAGGAATCAAGCCCGAAGACGCCACGGCCGACATCACGTCCGGCACCAAGCCGATGTCTGCGGCGCTGACACTGGCAGCGGTGAAACTCGGACTCGGCTATCTCCGCTATGTAGCGGTCAAGAAGACCGACACCCATCAGGTCTGCGCCGGCACCGAGGAGATGCGTACGTTCCGGCCGGTGGGTTTCCGGGCTTCGCTGCTGCTCGATTCGGCCGTCGGCCTGATGCGCGAGTATCGTTTCGACGCGGTCCGGGAGTTGCTGGACCCGATGCCCGAACACCTGCTCAGCGACGTCGAAAGAGCGACAAAGACCTGTCTGCTCTGCCTGGCCAGCGCCTACTCGAACTGGGACCTGTTCCGGCACTCCCGATTTCAGGGTGAGTATGGCAAGGCCCGGTTCGGCAACGCACCGGAGCTGGAGCTATTCAGGCCTCAGCCGGAAACGGTACGAACGGTACTGGAACTGGGCAAGGCCTTGCACCAAGGCAGGCTGACCGACCTGGCGGTCGTGGACCTCATCAACAACGCCCGCCGCCGCATCGAGGAAGGCAAGTTCGACGACGCCACGGCCCGGCTCTATCGGGCCTGCGAAATGCTGGCGCAATGGCGACTGTCCGAGCGCGGCGTCAAGACCGACAACATTGACCTGTCACAGGTGCCCGAAAAGAGCCGCGCGTGGCTGAAGGAACGTTGTACCAGTGGCCCGAAGAGAGAGATTCAGACCAGCCTTCACCGGTCCTACCAGTTGCTGCGCGACATGGAGGACAAGCTGGGGCAGGACTTCTTCGGCGACGAAACTCTCCGCGCCGTGTTGGGGGAACGCAACTACTCGATTCTGGCGCATGGGTCAAGACCTGTCACAAAGGAAACCTGCGAGAAGCTGCTTAACCGCGTCGAGGCTTTAGCCAAAGGGGTCATCAGCGACTACGACCGCAAGTCTGAGCTGCTCCGATTCCCCTGGAGCAACTAGCCTTCCGGCCGACCAGCCGGAGCCGCGGGCAATGCGCCGCTTGACCGAATGCCGAAAACCGAATACCATCGAGATGATGA
>CAZQFS010000114.1:0-9335 GCA_964592755.1 uncultured bacterium
TGCTTCGGACTTCGTGCTTCGGGCTTGCTCCCTCTGGCCCCCGCCTCTTCCCTTCGGACTTCGGATTTCGTGCTTCGTGCTTTCCTCCCATGCTTCGGATTTCGAGCTTCGAGCTTCGGATTTGGTCCATCTGACCGTATCCCTTCGGTTACTCCTCCTGTAACCCTTCGGTAACGTTCGGCTCTGCCGGAGCTCTCGGATTTCGGGCTTCGAGCTTCGGACTTCCCCTCCATGCTTCGGATTTCGGACTTCGGGTTTCGGATTTGCCTCTCTGGCACGGTCCATGCTTCTTGGCAGCTCCGATGCTACAAATCAACAACCAAGATTCAGCATCACGGCGGCACCGAGCCGAAGAACGAGGGCGGCGTCCGGGGCGCACGGATGCCATCAAGTTCGCACTACTCTGACAAGGAGGCAAGCATGAAGAGCTTGTCGGTCGTCATTCAATGCATCCTGTGTCTCGGCGCATCGGCCGCAACCGCACAGGTTCGCAACCCGGGGTTCGACACAGACCTGAACTACTGGCTGACCGCATACGAGAACATCACCAGTGGTGTTCTGACGCCCGGAACGGTAACTTGGGACCCAGCATACGGCGGTAGCGCCATGATGGTGGTTAACGGAGCCCCAGGTAACATCGGGATATGTGCACCCACCCACTCCACCATCAGCGCGGGGCAGACAGTCGCGGTGGATGTGGCCATTACTGACCTCGGCAACTTCGCCGGCGTGCATCTGGTTATCGGGGATTGGCCCCCTGACGGGAACGGCCAACAGGCGGATCTCCAGGCAGGCCCGGGCGACTACACCCTTAGCATTCTGGCCAACAAGACCTACCCACAGGGCACTTTCTTTGCGTTCTGGATGACCGCTTGGCCTGGAGCGTGCACATGCTGGGTCAAGGACGTGCGCTTGCTGGGAATCGAAGACGAGCCCGGGTCCAAGCCACCAGTCTTGTCGATACTGGATGTGCGGCCGACGCCTGCCACTGCGCGGGTAACAGCGGCACTGACTCTTCCGCAGGCATGCCGCGCATCGGTGGCCGTGTACGATGCGACCGGCGTCTTGGTGAAGAAGCTCCAAGAACGACACTTCACCGCAGGACGGCACACCGTGTCGTGGAACCGTCGAGACGAAGATGGACACATGGTCAGTCCCGGAACGTACTTCGTCCGACTGTCAACGGAAGACGGACGCGAGGAAGCCGTAGAGGTCGCAATAGTCCGCTAGTCCGCACCGGACTCCAGTGGCGGCGGGGTTCCACCCCGCCGCTTCTCGCGGAGTGGGCCGAGAGGGACGGTTACCTGTTTCAGGTGACTCGGCGGAGTCTAGTTTGTCTATGTGCAGGGCCAGGAACGGCGGGACGAAGCTGGTCTTCAGTCCAGAAGTCCCGGTGATACAATGCCAGACCCCTGCTTGCGCGCCGCGCGCAAGGGAGGACTCAGATGTTAGAGCGCAGAATGGCGCGGGCAGCGGCGGCTACGAGGTTGCGCGGCCCCGGCTACGCGGGCCGAGTGCAAGTTACGAGGACCGAGGAACGAGGAGTGAGGACAGAGAAACCGGGGTACGCAGGGTTCAGGATGTCGGCCTGGTCCGGCCTCGCAGGTCGTCAGGCAGGGATTTGCGGAGCTGGTCAAAGGTCTGACTGAGCCTGGCAGCGAGGCGGCGGGCGCCCGACCTCCCTGCCGGTTCGAACGGTTCTTTGGCTCTCGGCATCAATGCTCCAGAACACACACATGATAGTAATTACTATCATGCGTCTCAACTCGTCTTTGGCTGTAAGTCCTCAATCTGCAATCTCGTATGTGAAAGGGCCCAAAAACCCTCCCCGGCTCCCTGGACGGTGATGTGAGGTGTGATTTGATGGGCCTTTGGCGCAGCTTTGCCTCAGGTCACGCCGCATCTGTATGCTGGCGTCTTGTTCGGGCTTCTGCCGTGGGTGATGGCTCGCGCGATGGCCTGAGTGTGAGCTCGGGCAGGTGCTGAAGCGGCTGCGTGAGCGTTTGAACCGGCGGTTATCTGCGCGTTTCGGCCGGCGACTATCGCGGCGGCAGTCGCGGCTTTGGCTCCGGCTGTGTGTGAGCCTGCCTGGTTCTGCTTCCCGGCCTGAACATGTCGGACAGTCAGTGGTGGCCGGCCTGAGTCAGCTTCCGGAAGGTGGCGACGGCTCTCCGACCGAGCAGGGGCGACCGTGAAGTCGCCCCTTACCCGGTCGAAACGAATCCTTGGTAACTAGTACTTATAGTCTATGTCGAGGTCGCATTCCTCAACCACACCGTTGTACCCGGTCGGGTTGGTGCGCGCGAACTTGAGCTTCCAGGTTCCGGCCACCGGTTCGCCGGCAAACCCTTCAACCTCTTCCAGCGAGAGTTCCAGCTCAGTAAGCGAGACGCCGTCATAGACCAGCACCGCCGTGCCCTTGGGTGACACCAGGTGCACATTGAACTGCTCTATTTCCAGCGAATCGGCCTCGTCAACCGCAATCGACAGGACCACAGTCTTGACAATCGCACCGGACTTGAGCGTATCCGAAGGATCCCAGGTGAACGGGATTTCGGTGGTGGCGTTGTTGGGCAGATACGTCGAGTCGGCCGTCATTCCGCTTATGTTGCCCGTCATCCAGTCGCGCACCTTCACAACCATGCTCGTGTCAATCTCTGCCTCACCGTCGCTGCACTTCACGGAAACGGTGCAGGTCTTGGCCGCGCTCGGTGCTGTCCATACGACGCTGTCACCGCTCGCCGTTGTCGGCGTGCCGGCCGAGAACGTCCAGGTGAACGTCAGGGCATCGCCGTCCTCATCGGTGGCGGCGACCTTGAAAGTCACCTGGCTCGCGGGCACGAGCACCGAATCGGCCGGGCTGCGGGTGAACGCGCTGAAGGCGGGTTCACTGTTTTTCTTGGGGCATCCGCCCATCAACAGTATTCCGCCCAGCAGGAGCACTACGAGTACTGGCGCGATTACGTTACGCTGCATTTGCTTCCTCCTTGGTCGCTGTTACGCTCTCGGCCGGTTCGGTCCTCGACTCGCGCCGGACTCGCAGGCCCGGACCGTGACGAGAGTGAAGTGAGTGTAGCTCAACTTCCTGACTTGTCAATAACTTCGGCCTTCTTACCTGGGTACTGCCGCGCGGTGCCGACCTCAGTAATGGTAGTAGATGTCCAGGTCGCACACGTCGGCGTAGCGCTCAATCGGCGACTGGTCGCGTACAACCTTGAGCCGCCATATCCCCTTGGTCGGCTCGCCCTTGATTCCCTGAATCAGGAAATCGTCCACATCCGGCTCGCCGTTAAGGCCATCGTAAACGAGCACCTCTGACCCGGCAGGAGTGACCACCCAAATCCGGAAGTACTCGCCGACCGTGTCCGGCTCCAGGTCGGTGCAGACGAATGCCGAGTCAATCACCGCTCCTTCGGGCACGGGCTCGTCCAGTTCAAACGGCACATAGGTTGTGGCCGCCGGGGCAAGAAAGGTCGAATCCGGCGTCTCACCCTGAACGCTGTTCGACCGCCAGACCTGGTATCCACGAACTACCTTGGTCATCGTGTCTGCCAGACCGCGCTCGTCAGTACAGGTAACCGAGACCGTGCAGGTTCCGGGACTCGCCGGAGTCCAAGCCGTACTTTCGCCGGCAGCGCTGCTCAGGGTTCCGGTCGTGGCGCGCCAGGAGAACGACAACGCGTCGTCGTCCTCATCAGACGCCGCGACTCTCAGGGTAATGGGATTGCCGCCCACGAGCGCGCTGTCAGACGGCAGGGTGGTGATTGATGCGATGACCGGCGCGTGGTTGGTCGTGCCACAACCGGCCACGAGAACGAGACCGCTTGTCAGGACGATGACCGCAAGAACGGCTCCACAGTATTTCACGATGCTCCCTCCTTGGCTATGAAGCACTCTGCTTAAGCGGGCAACAGACCAGATACGAATACTCCCAACGGGATAATTCTACCGAAACCGGGCGCCGAGTCAAAGAAAGCGCCCGGGTTCAGCCAGACTGCACCTGGCGGGCAGCGAGCCCGACTCGGCCGGTAACTGCCGGCGACGCGGCTCAGCGTGGTCTGAGCCACTCAAGCGGGTCAACGCTTCTGCCGCGGACCCGGAACTCAAAGTGCAGTGTGTCTGCGGCGGTGCCGACGGTTTCGCCCCGTGCCACCTTGTCGCCGACCCGCGTCCTGATGTCGCCCAGTCTCGAATACAGGCTGTGGCAGCGCCGACCGTGGTCAAGTATCACCATCCGTCCGTACCCCATGAACTCGTCGGCAAAGCTCACCCGGCCGCTGTCCACTGCCATGACCGGAGCCCCTCGCTCGGTTACGATGTCGATTCCCTGGCTCCGGGTTGTCGTCTTGTACTTCGGGTCAACCCTCGGTCCGAATGTCCCGACAAGAGTTCCGCGTACCGGCCAGGGCAGCTCCCCGCGACCTGCGGGAAGCTGCTCACGCGAGGGCGCGACCGGCCGGGTCAGACCGCTCTTCTGCCCGCGGCGCCGGCTGAACCTCGGCTGGTCGCTGAGGAACACGGCGCAGCGCAGCCCGGCAAGGCAGACCGCGGCCGACAGCAGCAACCGTGCCCGCCGAACGCAACTCGACACCCTACTTTCTATCGGAAGATACGCCCCGAGTCAACCATGGAGTGACGCCCGGCGCAATAGAGAGAGCGGCCCGAAGGCCGCTCTCTTTAAGCGCAATCGCTCTGCTGCTACTGGATGACAACCTGACGGGTGACCGTCTGGCTGCCCGAGCTCACCCTGAGCAGATACGTGCCGCTCGCCAGTCCGGCGACACCAAGCTCAGCACTGCTCCGCGCACTCGTCAGTGTCCGCACCAACGAGCCAGAGCTGGTGTAAAGCTGGATGCTCACCGGCGCCGGCAGCGTGGAGTTCACGCGCACCACGTTCTGCACCGGGTTCGCGACCGTCACCGACGACAGTACGCGGCTTGAAGCCTGGACGCCCTCAGCACCCTTGCGGGAAGCACAGAAGTAGCTCTCCGGAGCATAGGCAAGGATGTACGGCGACTTCGCTTTCTTCACCAGAAGAACCGCGCCGTCCACCGTCGTCATCGCCGAGCCCGGACCGACCTTCTTGTTGTCCACCGCCTTGGGCACTTCCTGGAGCTGGTTCCAGACGTTCATCAGCGGGTCGTAGCCGTAGAAGCTCGTTCCGCCGCCCAGCGCCACGTAGACAACGCCGTTCAAGTACCCGAGCACCGTGCCCGCCTTGGCCTTGGCCGGCAGGTCTGCCAGCCGCTGCCAGGCAACACCGTCAAAGGTGTAGAACCCGTAGCTCTTGTTGCCCGGAACCGCATACAGCCGGTTGCCGTCGCTGACAAGCGCCGCGCCGTCCTTCACCACGCCCGGAATATCAGGCATCGTCTCCCAGGTGCCAAGCGCCGGATTGAACCGGTACATCTCGCTGGTCTTGTTGCCCTTGAGCACGTATATCATGCCGTTGGCAACTGCCATCGAGGCACCGTTCTTCGCCGGCTTGCCCGACAGACCCTCAGGCAGGTTGGTCAACTGCGTCCACTGGCCATCCTCAAGGTTCACAGCGTAGAACCCGAAGGTCTTGTTCGCCACAAGCACATAGAGGTAGCCGTCAACGTACGCAAGCTGAGTACCCAGGCCCGCCTGCAGCGGCATGGTCCCAGCCACTGCCGGCTGGTCCAGGTCGTCCGCGAAGCGGTACACCTGGCCGTCCTTCTTGCCCTTGACAAGGAAGAAGTTCGCGCCATCGCTGGCCATCGCCGCACCCTTGTTCACCGGCACTGTGCCCGGCACGCCGTAAGAGACGTACCAGCCCTCGGCACCGGTAACCTGGAACGGCTGCTCAGCCGTGTTGTTCTGCCCGTTCGGGTCGCCCTCGAGCTCGGTCCACGACTTCACTGTCCAGTCGCCGACCTGACGGAACCGGCGGTCCACGAAAGTCACTTCGCGGGTCTCGCCGACGCCCAGGTTCTCGACTTCCTGGCTGTAGTGATAGCGCCGACCATTCACCGTCAGCTCGCAGTTGACCGGGAACGTAACCTCGGTGTTGCCGAAGTTCTCGACCACCACGGTCACATCCACACCCTCACCGCGCGGGATGGTCCCGGCCGGCGAGGAGATGCGAACGACACCCGCGTCTTTGAGCACCCCGACCGCGGAGAAGCTCTTGGACTTCAGGTCATTGGTCGGAACCTGGTCGCCGACAAGCGCGGTGTAGCTCTTGAACTGGTAGTTGCCCGCGCTGGGCGTGAAGCCCGAACCAATTGGCCACTGGTAGGTCTTGCTCTGACCGGCCGCCACGTTGGGATAGGTATAGGCCCCGTCCCACAGCTTCACCGTGTTGTCCTCGTTCCAGACCTCCCACTTAATCGGGATGTTCTGAGTGGTCTGCCCGTAGTTCTTGAGGGTAACCTTGGGCCGGCACTCCACACCCGCGGTAACTGTGGCGGTCGGAATCGAGATACCGGTGCAGCCGGCATCGAGCAGCGGATTCACGTTGAACGGGGCGCTGTAGCCCACGTCGTTCGCCGTGAACCACTCGTAGCCGGTGGTGACGATTTGGACCTTGGCCTTGATGCCCGAAGCGTTCTTCCAGCCAACCGGGACATTGAACGTCCACGACTCGGTGACGTCCAACGCCGGGTCGAAGTCGACAACCTTGTTCGTCAGGGTCACACCAGACTTGGTGAACGACGCCTTGACGGTCATGTTGCCGCGGTCGCACTCATCGTTGTTCAGCAGCCGCGCATAGAGCGTGACCGTCTGGCCAACGTTGTACGGCCCAGCCGGCTCAAGCCAGACGCTCTTCACTTCGACGTCCTGCTTGATCATCTGCAGCCGAATCATCAGGTCGCCATTGGGATTGGAACCAAGTCCAAGCCCGGCATCCTGTACCGGGTTGTATGGATAGGCACCGGACATGTCCCACATGTGCTCGCGGCTGGCATAGGCAGACTTGCCGTCGCTGTCACGGATAATCATGACGCTGCCGGCCGTGCCTGAGACAAGCCCGATTCTGGCCCAGATCTTGGTTGAGGAGGAACTCACGTAGATGGGCTCCTCGCAGAAGCAGATCGTATGCCACCAGACCCCGCTCATGATGGCGAAGTTCTTGTGATACGGCCAGAGCCAAGAACGGTGGGCAGTAGTACCCGCGTTGCCAAGGTATATCTCGCACTTTCCGGTGTAAGACGCCGGCGGCGGGCAAATCCGGACCTTGACGCAGCCCAGCTTCTGACGACGCTCGCAGTCGGTCCAGTCGGAGTAGAACCAGGCCGAGTAGCGGGTCTGGAGCGAACCGCTGCCAAACCGGTCGAACTTGGCCGGGTCAGTACCGTCGATGCCGTTGTCGTACGCCAGCTCGTAGGTCAGGTCCTGCTGTGCGTCCGGCGCGGTCGTTTGCCCACCAAAGGCAAGCAAGGCCACCCCGGCCAGCAGCAGAGTAGTGATTGTATACTTCACATAGCCTCCTTATACTGGCTATCTGTTTTTGGCCTTATCCGGCTGTCAAAGCCCAAACAACCAGCATCAGCCCTCTTGCAGGTAGGTTTGAGACTAACCCGTATCTCCCTGCGTGATAATTCTACCCCCCCCTGCCCCCCAGTCAAGTTTTTCTTGCGCCCCCAATCCCGGAATCGACTGCCACGAAGGACACGAAGTCCGAGCAGAGGGCCGAAAGCCCGAAGTGCACCAATTCCTTCGTGCCTTTCGTGGCTCATTATCGGGTTTCAGGTGCGCTTCCCGGCAAGGCCTGGACTAAGGCCGGTCGCCGACTACGACCCTGGCTACCAGAGTAGGACCGTCGGTCTGAAGCCTGAGTAGATACACGCCGGCAGGGAGCCCTCCCAGGTCAAGTGCCAGACTCCCGCCGCTGCCTGAAACGGGTTCGTGCCAGACCCGGACCGAACGACCCAGCGCGTCAAGCAGGCAGGCACGCCTGACCTTCTGCCCCACGTCGGCAAAGCTCGCCTTCAACTGCCCTCCGATTATCGGGTTCGGAAAGACCGCGAGCCTTCGGTGGCCTACCCCCGCGTATGCCTGGACTCCGGCCCGAACCTCGGTTCGGACCCGTGTCTGAGCCATATCGAACACGTACCGCCAGCACTCCAGGGTCTTGTTGCCTTTCAGGGCAAAGAACGCACCGCGTCCGTAGCTTTCGATGTCGCCGCCGTATGACACCTTCCGTCTCCGGCCGGTCGAGCCCATCGCCGGCATCGTGTCAAGCTCATACCATGAGTCGAGTTCGGGCGCATATTGCCAGAACTCCTGCGTGTTGCCGCCTTTGAGCGCGTAGATTGCGCCGTCCTGCTCAACCCCGTCCGCGCCGTCCCTCGACTTCTTGCTCCGGCCGGTAGTCCCGCTCCGCATCGGCATTCCGGTCAGCAGTCTACTCTCCCACGAGTCCCGGCTCACCTGGTAGCGGACGAACTCATGGTAGCGTGCCTTGTGCCCGTAAATGGCGCCGGCTCCATCAGACGCGAGCCAGGACCCGCTCTGCCACCGTCGGTCGCTGCCGGTCTGGGCCGGAGCTAGCTGCTGCCAGTGACCGGTCGCGGTATTGTAACGACAGAAGTCGTCCCGATACCCCTTGAGCAGGTAGACATAGCCGGTGTCGCCGAGTGTTACGTACTCGATGTCACCGCCGCCCCGGACCTTCCTGTTACTTGGGCCGAGCGGCACGTCGTCCAACTGGTGCCAGGAGTCGGTTGCCGCGACATAACACCAGAACCCGAGCGTGTTGTTGCCCTTGACTGCATAGACGCGGCCGTTGCCGTCCGCGACCCCGACCGCCCCGCGGTTGGGCATCCGGCCTTCTCTGCCGGCCGGGATCGGGGCAAGGCTCGCCCAGATGTCGGCCACCGGGTCGAACATGTAGAAGTCCGGGGTCTTGTTGCCTTTGGCTGCATAAATGAAGCGTGACCCCGACATGTGGGTCAACCATGCGCCGTGCCGCGCCGCTCTGCCCGAGCCTTGTGCCGGCATCGACGCAACCTCATGCCACCCTGCCGGCCATTCCAGCCCGACCAGCACCGAATCGCGCCGACCGTCATTGCCGGGGTCAGCGTCGGCCGCGAGTACGGTCGAGCACCGCACCGAGAACCAGCCGGGCGAGCTTCCTGCGGTCCATTCAGGAAAGCCGAGCTGCAACTCCTGACCAGGCAGCAGGCCGGTCACGGACGCGCGCTGCGTGTACCCCGGAGCTATCTGGAACACGACGTCGAACGTCTCAACACTGGTGCCGAAGTTGCGCACCCGTGCCTGAGGCTGAACCGCCTCCCCGAAGCCGACCGCTCCGACCGGCGCGAGGATGGCAGCCGTGCCGACATCGTGCACGGTCACGTCCACCAGCT
>CAZQFS010000115.1:0-9283 GCA_964592755.1 uncultured bacterium
AGCTGGTGGACGTGACCGTGCACGATGTCGGCACGGCTGCCATCCTCGCGCCGGTGGGACGGATGAGCACCAAGGGCAGTACGTCACCACGGGCCAGGGTACGCAACTACGGGACTCTGCCCGAGTCGTTTGACGTTCGGTTTGAGATAGGCAGCGGATATGCACGGACCGCAGCCGTGGTCGGGTTGAGGCCGGGTGAGGAGGTGGTGGTCAGCTTTGACGAGTGGAGCGCACCAGGGGCCGGGACGTTTCAGGTCAGGTGCAGCACGATGCTGGTGGGTGATGTCTGCCGGACCAATGACCGGAGTCTCGACTCGGTCCTGGTCGGGGTTGACTGGCCGCATGGATGGCACGAAGTTGCGTCGGTTCCGGCCGGACCCTCAGGCAGGGTGGTGCGGCACGGCGGCTGGATAGCATGCGCGGCGGGAAGTCAACTCATCTATGCCGCCAAGGGAAACAAGACCGGCGACTTCTACTCATATGACCCGTACTCAGACACTTGGACCGAACTCGCCTGCATTCCTGAGGGTGCAGAAGGGCGCCTGCCGGCCAAAGGTGCGGTCGGTTGCATTGACGGCGGCGGCCGGGTATACGCGCTCACCGGAGCGAACACGACTGCCTTTTGGCGCTACGCAGTCGGGGAAGACTCGTGGGTGCGACTGGCCGACGTCCCGCTGGGCCCGAGCAACAAGAAGGTACGGGGGGGCGGAGACATGGAGTACGTGACGCTTCACGACACAGGCTATGTCTACCTGCTCAAGGGCGGCAAGGATGACTTTCTGCGGTTCAATACCGAGACCGGCGTCTGGGATGTGCTGCCCGGACCGCGTTCGGAGAGCGGCCGCCGCTGGCATCGAGGGTCGTGGCTGGTGTCGGACAGAGCCGGTCACCTGTATGCGCACAAGGCGCGTTGTCACGAGTTCATGGAGTTTGACATTGTCCAGAATGCGTGGCGTGCGACGATGCTGGCCGGCATGCCGCGCTTGAGCGTCGTCACCGGACGCCGTAAGAAGTCGAGGGATGGCGCAGACGGCGTGTGGTGCAACGGCTCCATCCACGCAATCAAGGGCGGCAACAGCCAGGAGTTCTGGCGCTACGACCCGGCTGGCGATTCCTGGTCAGAGCAGGACACCATGCCAGCGTGCGGTTCGACCGGACGCCGGAGACGTGTCTGGTACGGAGGTGCCATTACGGCTTTCGATGGCGGTGCACTCTTCGCACTCAAAGGCAACAAGACGCTGGAGTGCTGGCGCTACGTGTCGAACACGGTTCAGATGCAGGCCCACACGGAAGCGCGGGCCGGAGTCCAGGCACAAGCGGCACGTGGCGGTTGGGGAGTTGAACTCGTTCCTAACCCGCTGCGTGCTGGAACGGGAACAGCCAGACTGAAGGGACCAATGGCTGCCTGGTCACACGGTCCGATAGCGGCCCAAGTCTGGGACACCGACGGACGGCAGGTGCTTCGGTTTCAAATCAGCCGCCCTGAGTCCGAGTTCCGTCTGTCGTTACCGGCTGGTGTCTACCTGGTGCAACTCAGCACCGGCCGTTCGGTCGTCACCGGCCGAGTTGTGGTGCAGAAGTAGACGTCGGAGCCCGGACCGCGACGGACGTTTGGAGGATTCACTGCCTGACAAGGCCGGCCATATCCTCCATCTGCGGAATGTGCTTCCCGGCAAGTTGTTTGTTGACCTCAGGGATGTTCTTGCAGTACTGCTGCGTGCCCATGGCCCGACGGACATACTCCTTGACGGCAGCACTGGTGTCTTTGGACCAGTTTGCCGAATCGGCCATGAACATGTCGACTCCCAGTGCGGCGCTCGCGGTCGTCAGCTTGTAAAGCGTGGCCCGGAAAGTCTTCCAGTCCATACCGATTGCGGCGAGTGTATCCCCGACCCCCGCGGTCGTGCCGATGGGTTCGATGATCTTGGCCAGGGATACGGGCAGCGGGTCATCAGGCTCAGGTACGTTTGTCCGGTAGTCAACTCGGGCCAGAATCGCACCTACCGCGGGCAGGGATTTCTTGAATGTGGCGATTTCTTCCTCGGTCAGCGGTTCAAAGGCCTCGGCGGGCAGCGCAGGTTTGCTGACCGAGGTCTTGCGTGACGGCGCGGGATTGTCTCCACATGCCAGGGCGAACAGAACCGTGAGCGCGGCGGTGCTCGTTGGGGACATTTTCATGATGCTCCTTTGGGTTGGTGAAGAGCATACGGCACGGCGAGGGTGTGTCAAACTCGGGGAGAGAGCACGAGGACGACTATCGGTACGTATTGACACGCGCCCGGGCTTGTCTACAATTCAGCACTCGTGTACAACATCAGACTAGATATCGGTGGTGTCGTTGTCGACGGCACGTTGGACGATAGCCCGCTTGCCGAGCAGATCGTCAAGCTCTTACCATACGAGGCCATTGGCGAGACCTGGGGCAAGGAAGTCTATTTCCCGATAGCCCTGCAGGCCGAGAACTCGAACCCGGTTACGGAGACCAAGGTGGGGGACATCGCCTACTGGCCCGATGGACCGGACCTTTGTCTCTTCTTTGGGCCGACGCCTAAGAGTGCTGGTGAGGCGCCGGTTACCGCCAGCCCGGTGTCGGTAATCGGCACTTTCCGGTCCGGCCCGGTGGACCTTGACCGCTGTGAGCGCCGCCGCCACGGCATTAGAGTCCGTGTAGAGCTCGTGCAGTAGCCGACCGGCGGTGAGGCTGTTCGACCCGGGGCAGTAGCTCAGTTGGGAGAGCGCCAGAATCGCACTCTGGAGGTCGCCGGTTCAACTCCGGTCTGCTCCAATTCCGACCAAGGCCTGATTCGTCTGTTGCTCGGTAAGGAGGAGTCGTGTCGATAATCCTGCCCAAGTACGTGTATTTGACCAAGGGCGTCGGCGTGCATCGTGAAAAGCTGGCTAGTTTCGAGGCTGCTCTGCGCGACGCCGGCATTGCCGCGTTCAACATTGTTCGCGTCTCCTCGATTTTCCCCCCTTGCTGCCGGATAATCTCGCGCACGCGCGGGCTCAGGCTGCTCACGCCCGGCCAGGTCGTGTTCGCGGTGGTCAGTGACAACGCGACCAATGAACCGCATCGACTGTTGTCGGCGTCGGTCGGCCTGGCCATTCCCAAAGACCCGCGGAAGTACGGGTATCTCTCGGAGTACCACTCGTTCGGCGAGCGTGAGGAGCGGGCCGGAGACTACGCCGAGGACCTGGCGGCTCAGATGCTCGCCACGACCTTGGGCGTGCAGTTCAATCCGGATACAAGTTATGACCAGCGCAAGGAAATCTGGAAGATCTCGAATGAGATTGTCCGGACCCAGAACATCACTCAGAGTGCAATCGGCCACAAGGCCGGGTTCTGGACCACGGTGCTGGCTGCGGCCGTGCTCATCACCGACCTGCCCGAGCAGCTCGTCGAGGAGAACGCAGACTCGTAGAGCCGGGCCGAGGGCTGGCGCGCCAGGTCAGTAGAGCCTTCTGAGCTCGACGCCGGCATAGTAGTGCTGTAGGATCCGGCGGAAGTCTGCGCCGGACCGGGCCATGCCGACAGCACCATCCTGACACATTCCGAATCCATGGCCGTGGCCGCGGCCGGCAATCACGCACTTGTTGCGTTCCAGTCTCAGTTCCAGATTCTGTGATTTGAGTCCCAGGGCGGTACGGAAGTCGGCGCCGGTCAGCTTGAGTTCTCCCTGGTCGGTGGCGAATCTGAGGTAGCGCACGCGGCCTGACCTGGCGTCACGGTCAAGCCTGACGTTGCGGACGTGGATTCGGGTCATGCCAGTTGCCCGAGCGAGTGTCTTTTCAAGGCTGTCGCGAGTGATGGTCACTTGCCAGGAGTGATAGGGCCGGCCGGTGCAGTACGGTTTCGAGCCGCGGTTCGGCGCGTCGATTGCACCTTTGAGAAACGGCTGGAATCCATCTGAGGTTGCACCACCGCAGTTCGCATGGTAGAGCGCCTCAGCCGTGCGGCCGTGGCAGGTCAGGACCTGGCCGTGCGTGGCCAGCACCGCCTCGCGGGCGATGTCAGTTTCCCGGCCAGCGCCCTGGTATTCCTGGTCTCGCAGGTAGGTGTCCGAGACGTCGTAGCCGTCCGTGCGTCGGTTTTCGATTCGCGCCAACGTGAAGCTGCGGGCAGCGACGGCCTGTGCCTTGAGAGCCTCAGTGGCTGTCGGGTCGGTCGTTCCCAGCTCGCATGCCACGACGCTGAACAGATACTCCTCGAGTGACAGGACATTGATTAGTGCGAGTTCGCCGCTGCTGCCGACAAACGCACGGAGCGTGCCTCGGTATTCCCGGCTACCGACACGGATTCGGCCCGCGCTGCCGGCCTGGAACTGGATGGCGTCTTCAAGCTGCTGCTCATGTCTGCCGGGCAGTTGCAGGGTCGGCTTGGGACCGGGGAGGATGAGGGTGCTTTCGTTGGGCTCAAGCGTGTGTGTGGCCCGACCGATTCTGACCACCAGTCGGGCCGGACTGCTGATGCGAGTCGGGCTGGTTACACTCAACCGGACCCGGACTTCGGGCACCTGGCCGGTAGCGGCTGGGGGACGCACGGCCGGATGCCCGGACGTGTGATAGCAGCATCCGGTGAGCATCAGGGCAGGCCCAAGCGCCAGTTGCAAGAGGAGTCGCATGCCGACTCGACTCTAGCCGATGATGGCAAGCCAGTCAAGCGACCGCATTCGTTCTTTACACCGGGCCTGACCCATTCTACAATGAGACATGCATGATCGAGACAAACGAGTCGCCGATGCAATAAAGGAGACGGTGGCCGAAATCGTGCTCAATGAAGTGGCTGACCCGGGCGTAGGGTTCGTGACGGTCACGCGCTGCCATGTCAGCCGCGACCTTCGCGTCGCCACGGTCTTCTTCTCGGCCATGGGCGACGATGAGCAGCAGGCCAGGTCATTTGCCCATCTTGAGCATGCCCGCGGCTATGTGCGCCGGCGCCTGGGCGAGCGAGTGCGACTGCGCTATCTGCCTGAGCTTCGTTTCCAGCGCGACGATATTCTTGTCCAGGAGATGCGCATCAGCGAGATCATATCGGACATGCACCGGGACGAAAGGGAGACGACGGAACCGTCGGGTACTTCGGAAGGAGTTTCCAAAGCCGAGGACGACACGACCTGAACTTGACCGTGCGCGGGGTGCTTTCTGTAGACAAGCCGACGGGAATGAGCTCGTTCGACGTGGTGCGGCGCGTGCACCGTGAGCTTGGCGGCGGCAGGACGCGTGGCCGAGTGACCGGCATCGGTCATGCCGGTACGCTTGACCCGATGGCCTCGGGTGTGTTGCTTGTACTGCTCGGAGAGGCGACCAGGTTGAGCAGATTCCTGATGGCGCAGACCAAGGAGTACGACGCCGAGGTGTTGTTCGGATTCAGCACCGACACCGACGATGTGACCGGCCAGGTTGCTGCCCGCGGTCCGGTCCCGAAGCTGACGTCGGCGCAGTTGCGGGAGGCACTGACCCGGTTCGTGGGCTCCATCGAGCAGGTGCCGCCCCGTTACTCGGCGCTGAAGCACGAAGGGCAGGCGCTGTACAGCCTCGCCCGCAGGGGCCGAGCCGTGCAGCCCAAGCCACGCACGGTCACAGTCCATTTGCTCGAACTGCTCGACTGGACTCCACCACGCGCCCGACTGCACTGCGAGGTTTCTTCCGGGACCTACATCCGCGCCCTGGCCCGTGACATCGGAGCAGCACTGGGCAGCGCCGCCACTCTCGCCGAGCTTGTCCGCACCAGGGTTGGTAGATTCCGGCTCAATGACGCACTGCGATTCGATGCGCTCAGTGCCGAGGCGATCGGCGCCCGAGTCGTACCAGTTGAGCAGGCCGTGCCCGGGCTGGGTGTACTCACCGTTGACGTGCCTTCTGGTCGAGCGCTGGGTGCCGGCCGGCCCGTCTCTTCCGAGTACGCGCAAGCAGTTGATGGTCTGGTTCTGGTTCGGACGGATGACGGAGCCGCGCTGTATCTGGTGCGGTCAGAAGCGGGAATGCTGCATCCGGTGCGGATGATATATGCCGACTGAAACCGACTTGCGGTCACGCTTGGTCGTGGCTCTGGGCGGGTTTGACGGCGTGCATCTCGGCCACCAGCGGATTGTCGGGCGGACCAGAGCGCTGGCGGTCAGACTCAACGGGGTTCCCGCGGTCATGACGTTCGACCCGCTGCCGGCCCAGCTCATCTACCCCGATTTCACCTATGTGCTCACGCCGTTGGCTGAGAAGGCCAGGCTGCTGACCGAGCTGGGGATGGAGGCGATTCATGTGGTCCGTTTCGACCAGACGGTGCGCAGGATGCGGGCAGAGGATTTTGTCCGGCAGGAGGTGGTCGAGCGGCTCGGTCCGGCCGCAGTCGTGGTCGGTCACGACTTCCGATTCGGCAGTCACGGACGGGGCGATGCTGAGTTGCTGGGGCGAGTGCTCAGAGCGCAGGGAATCGAGCTTGAAGTGGTTCCTGAGTTCGTGCTCCTCGGCGGACCGGTGCGCAGCACGAGGATACGGGAACGGTTGCTGCTCGGTGATGTCCGCCGCGCGGCTGAGCTGCTGGGTCGTTTCCACGCGCTGAGTGGTGTCGTGGTCCCGGGTACCGGCATGGGTCGGAAGCTGGGGTTCCCAACGTTGAACCTCCGGCCGGACGAGCGAGAGACGCTCGTCCCCGCAGACGGGGTTTACGTCTGCCGGGTGGAGGGCGCAGGTCGTGTTCACGATGCGGTGCTCAATATCGGTCACCGTCCGACCTTCGGCGGCGAGACTCGGACCATAGAAGCCCACCTGCTGCCATCCGAAACGCGACCCCAATTCCTGTCGGAAGTCGTGAATGACCCTGCGGCGCGGGTAACGTTCGCGGTGATGGACCGCATACGTCCGGAGCTGCGCTTTGACAGCCCGGAGGCGCTCGCGGCGCAGATTCGCCAGGACATTACGCGTGCGCGTCAGGCCATCGCCTCGCTCGTTCCAGTGGCCAATCTTGACACGCCCGCCGAACCGACTAACTTATAGGCCCTGTTACGAGCAACACCGATTCTGCCCAGTTGCAGCGACGTTTTCACCTGGAGGTCTAGTACATGAGTGCATTTCAGACAATGAGAGTCCTTCTGATGGTCATTGTGGGTCAGGTGTCCGCGCCTGATTCGTTGGTTGTGCCGATTGTCACCGACACGACCCTGGAGACCGAGATGCTGATCTTCCCACCCAAGGACGTCACCCTGCCGGCGTCCTATCAGGTCGCGTGGGGAGATGGCGACACGCTGGACTGGACCGGGCCGATAAAGAGCCCGGTTGACGTCAGTCGCTACCACCGCTACCGGCAGCTTGGCGAGTGCACCGTTCGGGTGCGGGCTCGGGACGGCCTGGGGCGGACGACCGACTGGGGCAAACCATACTCCATCACGGTGACTCAACCGGTCCAGAAGTGGTATTTCGAGACGAGCGACCCGATTGTCGCCTCGCCGACCCTGGACGCCAATGGCAACATCTATTTCGGGGACGAAAGCGGCAAGTTCTATTCTCTATCCCCGGACGGCGAACTGCGCTGGACTTTCCTGGCAAGAGACGCGGTCTACGCCTCAGCCCTGATCAGCGGCAGCCTGGTCTACGTTGCCTCGGTCGACTCGCATCTGTACTGCCTTGACACCCTGGGCAAGCTGCGCTGGCAGCTTGACCTCGACGACGAGGTCTACAGCGCGCCAGCGCTCGGCCTCGACGGCACGGTCTACGTCCCGACTGACGCGGGCAGACTCTGTGCGGTCGCGCCGAACGGCAAGCTGCGCTGGGTCTTCAAGGCTGGCGACGAGATGGCATCATCACCAACCATCGGCGCAGACGGACTAGTCTACATCACTGCTGATTCGGTCTACTGCCTCGATGCCAAGAAGCGCCGGCGCTGGGCGTTCGGCACTCCGGATGGCGATTACTTCTACGCCTCAGCCGTGGTCGATGGGGAAGGCACAGTCTATGTCGGCAACACCGATGGCTTCCTCTATTGCCTTGGGCGCGACGGCCGGCTGCAGTGGCGCGCGGTGGTTCCAGAGCAGGACGAAGTCCGCTCCGAGGTCGCGTTCACTCCGGATAGTACCTTGTACTTCGGTTCGGATGGTTACTATCTCTGCCGTAAGACGCAGTTCGGCACGCCGGCAATTGTCTACGAAGCAGACGACATTCTGATCGCGACTCCGGCAATAAGCGACAAGGGCACGGTCTGGTACTTGCCTGACGACGGCGTACTCTACGGCCTGACCGTGAGCGGCCGGCTGCTCTGGAAACGAGACGTGGCCGCGGGCAGCAAAGAGGTCTACTACACCTCCTCGCCGACGATTGCCCCGGACGGCACCATCTATGTCGGCTCCTGGGACAACGGTCTGTACGCGTTTCGCGGTGATGGGCCGCCGGCAGCCACGCTCTGGCCTCAGTATCGCCAGAATGCCCAGCATACCGGTCAGGTTCCGCGGCCGGACAGAGGGCGTTAGGTCATGAAACAGAAACAATTCGGGGTCGGGTTGCGTCACATCGGGGTGTTGGCGTCCTGCAGTGCCCCGAGCAGCAAAGGAGGCCGAGTTGTTTGAAATCTACTTCAGCCCGCGGCAGGCATTCGTTCGGCTCAGGGACCAGCCGCGCTGGCTCGTACCTATGGTCATCGTCGTGCTGGCAAGCATGGCTGCTGCCATTGTAACCGCCCAGTACGTTGACTGGAGAGAGCAGCGCGATAAGGCGGTCGAGCGGATGCGTGAGCGAAACATGACCGAGGAAGACATCGTGAAGGCAACCGAAGGGATGGACCGACTTTTCAGTAATCCATTCGTGCGCTACGGCGGGCCTCTGGTCAACGGCCTGCTGGCCACGGCCATCGGCCTATTAGTGTTGGCGCTCATCTACAACGTGATGCTTCCTCTGCTTGGCGGCACGAGCAGTTTTGTGCGAACACTGGCCGTGGTCACAAACGCCGCGCTCGTTACCGTGCCAGGTTCTCTGCTTCGTATCGTTCTGAACGTGCTGACGCGCTCAGCCGAGGCGACGACGAGCATGGCCGCGCTCCTGCCCAACACGAAGAACGGGTTCCTGACCGTGATTCTCTCTCGACTCGACCCATTCGCGGTCTGGCAGCTCTTCTTGGCCGGACTTGGATTGAGCGTTGTGTTCGACTTGAAAGGGTCGAAATCGTACTGGCTCGTTTTCAGCGTGTGGGCTCTGGTAACGTTGCTGTTCGCCTTTCTCGGTGGCCGGGCGGTCCGCTAGCCAGAGATGCTCTGCTTGCTTCTTGTGGTACTTGCCTTGCCGGACACGCTTGAGCTTACTC
>CAZQFS010000116.1:0-9118 GCA_964592755.1 uncultured bacterium
CGATTCGTGCTGCCGGGCGAGACGCTCTATCTTGCTACGCCGGGCTACGCGGCGCACAGCGGCTGGGTTGCCTCTGACGGTGAGCTGGTCGAGGGGTCGGGTCGAACCGGCTGGGTAGCGCCTGCCACGCCGGGCCTGTGCGAGTTGATTGCGACAAGCAGCAGCGGCGTCAAGCGGGTGAATGCTTTTGTCATGATCCCCTTTGACAGCCTGAAGAACGGCTGCCTGAACGGTGTGCGCATCGGCCGGTATCCGAGCTCGAGCCCTTTCCCCAACTTCACCCGCCCGCGCGGTTTCATCATGGTGACGCCGGAGGTGCTGGATGCGGCGGTGTCAGACCGCTACACCCTGCGGGACTTCGCGCCGAGACAGCCGGACGGGTTCCCGAAGTACATGGTCCTGCGTGAAGAGCTGCTCATCAAGCTGGAACTCTTGACCGACCTGGTGCAGAGTCGGGGCTACGGGTGCGACAAGCTCACGGTCATCAGCGGGTTCCGTTCACCATTCCACAACCGGCGCAACCGCTCGGGCCGCAACAGCGCACACGTCTACGGCGGCGCAGCCGACCTTGTCATCGATGCGAACCACGACGGGCGCATGGATGACCTGAATCGCGATGGCGCCGTCAACCGCCGCGACTCCAAGCTGATGGCCGGCCTGGTCGACGACCTCGAAGCCCAGCATCCTGAGCTGGTCGGAGGCTGCGGCTGGTACTCGCGCACGCGCTACCGTGGCCCTTTCATTCACGTCGATGTCCGGGGCCAACCGTCCCGCTGGCATCAGTGAAGTTGAGTCCGCTTCAGTCAATCTGCCTGATTCTGCTTGCGGTCCTGGTCATGGCCTGGGCCGAACTCTACATGCCGTTCCGGGAGAGCTTCCGGCTCGACGTCGTTGAGCTCGCAGTTCAAGTCTACCGGACCAGGAACGAGACAACCGCCCTGCGCCGTGAGCTGCCCCGACTCGGGCAGGAGCTTGCCGACCTGACCAGACAACTGCAGGATGTATCGCGCCGGGTGGCAAGCGCTTTCTCCAACGAGCTGTACTTGGTGGTCAATCCGGCAACAAACCGGCTGGCCATGCGACGTGGTCAGGAGGTACTGCTTGAGGCACCGATTTCGACCGGCAGCAACGACTCGCTCTCAAGGCGGGGGCGGAAGTGGGTCTTCCGAACTCCCCGCGGGGTAATGACGGTGCTGCGCAAGAAGAAGGACCCGGTCTGGCTCAAGCCGGACTGGGCATTTCTGGAGAAAGGTGAGCCGGTGCCCGCCTGGAACTCGCCGTTGCGCCGGGAGAAAGGGGTGCTCGGTGACTACCTGCTGGACCTGGGCGGCGGGGTGATGATTCACGGCACCCCGATGGAACACCTGCTCGGCCAGAGCGTCACGCACGGCTGCATCCGGGTCGGCAAGGATGACCTTCGCGTGCTCTACGACTCGGTCCCAGTGGGCGCCAAGGTCTACATCTTCTAGTGAACCGACGATGAAACCGGGCAGATTCCGGGTCACGCTGAGCGTCGTCGCCACGGTACTCATCAGCCTGGCGATTGCCCGGCTGGTCGAAGCCGTGGGTAAGCGCGAACTGGTACGAGCCGCCGACGAAGTCCGCACCGCGCACGACTCGGTCCGCGCCGAGTTTGAGGCGCTGCAACTGGCCGGCCGCCGCCTCCGGGAAGACCAGGAGTTCCTTAACTTCCGCCTGGCCGCGTTCTCCCGACGGGAGCCCTATCTCATCCTGGAACGGGCACGCGCCAGGCTGTCCCTGGCGGTTGGTGACAAGACCCTGCTCGAGACCAGGTTCCGTCTGCGCGGCCCGGCGCATGCACAGGAGGAACTGGCCCGGCTTGCCGGTGCCACGCTCGAAGTGCTCGCCACGCGACCCAACACCGACTGGTACCGGCCGGACTGGCTTTACCGGCTGGAGGGGGTCGAGCCGCCCCCCGACTCCGCGGCCCGCATCGTGGCCAACGCCTTTGGCCCGGGCGAGGTATTCCTGGGTGGTGATATCGTTATCCACGGCCCGGCATCAGAGAACGTGCCGCCCGAGGCGATTGACCACAGCTACATCGAACTGGACACCGGTGCGCTGAAGACCGTGCTTGACGTGGTCAAACCCGGCACCCAGGTACGCATCCGCTGAACCCCAATCCCGAGATTGACTGCCGCGAAGCACACGGAATCTGAGCAGAGGACCAGGAGTCTGAGGTGCAACCATTCCTTCGTGGCTTTCGTGGCTCAATGTCGGGTTCCGGGTGAATCCTGCCCTTTGACATGCTCCTGATGTGCGCTAGTCTTAGGGCGTGACACGCCGCCGGCCGGCCGCACGCACTGCGCGTACGGAGCGACCGGCAACCAGAGTCTTCACGGAGAGGTGCCGGAGTGGACGAACGGGCATGCCTGGAGAGCATGTGTACTCTTTGGGTACCGTGGGTTCGAATCCCACCCTCTCCGTTCTGCGGGCGGCTGCCCGCAGAACGGAAGACCCAATGACGAAGTCCGTAGTCAAAGGTCCAGAGCCACAAGTCAAGGTGCAGGCAACCAGTCCGCTTGACTTCCGCAGCGCGGCGGAGTGGCGGCGGTGGCTTGAGCGCAATCACGCGCAGTCCCGGGGCGAGTGGGTCTACATGTACAAGAAGTCCGCCAGGTCCGGGCTGCGCTACCAGGATGCTCTGGACGAGGCGCTGTGCTTCGGCTGGATTGACGGTCAGATCAAGGCGGTGGACGAAGACCGGTTCAGGCAACGCTGGACCCCGCGCCGCCGCGGCAGCGTGTGGTCGCAGGTGAACAAGGACAAGGTGAAACGGCTGACTGCCGAAGGCAGGATGACCGAGCCCGGGCTGGCCGCAGTCAAAGAGGCGAGAAGGGCCGGCACGTGGCAGGCGGCGTACACCAACCGGCGGGAGGACCGCATTCCTGCTGACCTGGCCCGGGCGCTGCGTGCGGAACCGGAGGCGTGGCGCAACTTCAGCAGCTTCGCCCGCACATACCGCAGTATGTACGTCGGCTGGGTCAAGGACGCGAAGAGACCCGAGACCCGCGCGCGCCGCATCGAGGCAGTAGTCCGGCGCGCACGCGAGAACCGCAAGCCGGGTATGGACTCGCTGTACAAGTGATGAGCCGCCACCGGTCGCAGGCAGAGGAGGATACAGATGCGTAACAGAAAGCCGGCAGTACACACCGACCCGGTGTGCAGAATGCAGGTAGCCGAGGGCGAAGAAGCAGCACGGCGGGTGTATGACGGCAGAACCTACTACTTCTGCAGCAAGGTCTGCGCACGTAAGTTCATGGAAGACCCCGAGCTGTACCTGGGGGAAGTCACAAGCCACAAGCCGCAAGTCGCGGGCCCCGAACCCCGAGTCGCCGATTCCGAGGTCCGGCATACCGAGTTTCACACCGACCCGGTGTGCAAGATGAAGGTGGTCGAGGGGCGTGAGGCCGGGCGGTGGGACCATCAGGGAACGACCTACTTCTTCTGCAATGCGAGCTGCCTCCAGCGGTTCCGCGCAGAGCCGGAGAGGTTCCTCCAGGGAGAAGGACGAAGTTCGAAGGACCAAGGACGAATGCCGGAGCCGGAAGACGAACGCAGGAAGGTGAGCGACGGAGGCGAACCGAGCGAGCCGGCGCAGCAGGAGAATCCCGAGCTGGGCGGAATGCAGACTACTACGCTGTCGGTCGGCGGGATGACCTGCGCGAGCTGTGTCGCGACGGTCGAGCAGGCGTTATGCCGACTGCCCGGAGTGAAGTCGGCAACCGTCAACTTCGCGATTGAGAAGGCAATCGTCGAGCACGACCCGGGAAGAGCTCCGACCGCGGCGCTGAAGAAGGCGGTGACCGACGCCGGCTATGACGTGCTTCCCGATGAGACGGACACCGAGGACCGGGTGGCCGTCGAACGACGTCAGGCCCAGAGCCGACTGCTCTGGGCCTGGATGCTCGCCCTGGTGCCGATGTTCTTCATGGTGCTGCACTGGTTCGGGATGCACCACATGCAGTGGATGGTATGGCTCGACAGCGCGTTCTGCGCCGCAGTGCTGTTCGGCCCGGGCTGGAGCACGATACGGGCTGCTTGGGGCTCGCTGCGGGCCGGGTCGGCTTCGATGGACGTGCTCATCGTGCTCGGCACCGGCGCGGCTCTTGTGTCGGGTATTGCCGTGCTGGCCGGGCTGCCGATAAAGAGCTTTGCCGATGCGGGCGGGATGGTGATGGCCGTGTTCCTGACCGGCCGCTTCATCGAGGCGCGAGCCAAGGGCCGGGCTTCGCAGGCAATCCGAAAGCTGGCTGCGCTCGGTGCACGCACCGCGCATGTTCAACTGGCCGAAGGGGTCGAGAAGGAAGTGCCGGTCGCGCAGCTTGTGCCCGGCGACATCATGGTCATCCGGCCGGGCGAGAAGATACCGACCGACGGCCGCATCATCGACGGCAGCACCAGCGTGGATGAGTCAATGGCGACCGGCGAGTCCCTGCCGGTAGAGAAAAAGGTCGGCGATGAGGTCATCGGCGCGACGGTGAACGGCAACGGCCTCATCAAAGTCGAGGTCACACGCGTGGGCAAGGACACGTTCCTCTCCCAGGTCATCAAACTGGTCGAGCAGGCGCAGGGGAAGAAGATACCGATACAGGCGTTTGCCGACCGCGTGACCGCGCGATTCGTGCCGGTGGTGCTGCTGGTCGCGGTGGGGACGTTTGCCGCATGGCTGCTGTTCACACCGACGCTGAAGCCGGTGCTTGCGTGGGCGGGCGGGTTTCTGCCCTGGGTAGACCCGAACCTGCCGACGTTCTCACTGGCGTTCTCTGCCGGTGTTGCCGTATTGGTCATTGCCTGCCCGTGCGCTTTGGGACTGGCGACTCCGACCGCCCTGATGGTCGGCTCGGGGCTCGGCGCGGAGCGCGGAATCCTCTTTCGCAGCGGCGAGGCGATTCAGACCCTCAAAGAGGTGCGCGCCGTGGTATTCGACAAGACCGGCACGATTACCCGGGGCCGACCCGCGGTTATAGACGTAATTCCGGCAGCCGGCGTTGAGCGGGCCGACGTGCTGAGAATGGCGGCGTCGGTGGAACAGGGGTCAGAGCATCCTCTGGCCGGAGCGGTCGTCGCGGCCGCGGAAGTGGACAAGCTCCTGTTGTCACAAGCGAGAGGCGTACAGGCAGTGCCGGGCAAGGGCATAAGCGGAACGGTTGATGGTCAGCAGGTACTTGTGGGCAAGGAGGCATTGCTGACTGATGCCGGGATTGACCATCGGTCCCTGGCCGAAGCCGCGGCCGGGTTGCAGAGCCGCGCACGGACCATGCTTCACGTCGCGGCTGGCGGCAGGGTGCTCGGTGTTATCGGCGTGGCCGACACGGTCAAGCCGGACTCGGCCAAGGCAATTGCAGACCTGAAGGCGCTCGGCATCGTACCCGTGATGCTGACCGGTGACAACCGGCAGACCGGCGAGTCCGTGGCGCGCGAGGTCGGCATCGAGCGTGTGGTCGCCGAAGTCCTGCCTGCGCAGAAGCAGCAGGTCGTATTGGACCTGCAGAAGGAGTTCGGCATCGTGGCCATGGTCGGCGACGGCATCAACGATGCGCCCGCGCTCAAGGCCGCGAACGTCGGCATCGCCATCGGCACCGGCACCGACGTGGCCATTGAATCCTCGGACCTAACGCTCGTGCGTGGCGACCTCTCGAGTGTGGTTGCGGCGGTGAAGCTATCGTGTGCGACGTTTGTGAAGATAAGGCAGAACCTGTTCTGGGCGTTCTTCTACAACACGGTGGCGGTTCCGGTAGCCATGCTCGGCCTGCTGCACCCGGTCATCGCCGAGGTAGCCATGGCCCTGAGCTCGGTAAACGTAGTTACGAACTCACTGCGTCTGCGCCGCACTAGGTCGTAGACCACCGCCACGATGAGGAACAGCAGAAGTGTCACCAATCTTATACTGGCTGCGGTTTCTGTGCTCCACGCGGGTTCAACCGAGCTTCTCGACACGACCAAGCCGCGGCCCAAGAGACAACCGGTGGTCATCTCGTGGGTGGGCGACATATACCTTGCCGGCTCAGTGAACACGCTGGCCCAGCTCAGGGGGATGGACCACGTTCTTGCGGACGTCAGCGATACGCTGAAGGCCGACAGCCTGACCGTGGGTAACCTCGAATGCTCGGTGTCGACGACCGGCAAACCCGAGCAGGGCAAGCAGTACACGTTTCAGGCGCCGCCCGCCCTGCTGGACGGGCTCAAGTGCAACGGCATCGAACTGGTCTCGCTCGCCAACAACCATGTGCTGGACTTCGGCAGAGAGGCGCTTGTTGAGATGCTGGGGCATCTGCGTAGTGCGGGTCTGGCATTCGGCGGTGCCGGAGAGAACGTCGACGCCGCGGCCGCACCTGTCTGCTTCACCATCGCCGGGCAGAGGCTGGCCCTGTTCTGCTACAGTCGGGTCATATCGAGCGAAAGCTGGTATGCCGGCCGGAACCGGGCCGGCGTGGTCGGCGCCTATGACCCGGCCCGGCTGCTGGCAGGCATAGCGCAGGCCCGCGACTCAGGCGCACTGGTCGCGGTCTACCTGCACTGGGGCAAGGAAAAGGAGAGTCGTCCCGAGTCATACCAGCGGTTGCTGGCCCGGCGCTGCGTCGAGGCGGGTGCGCACCTCGTGGTCGGCAGCCATCCCCATGTGCTCCAGGGGTTCGAGTTCTATCAGGGCAGGCTGATTGCCTACAGCCTCGGTAACTTCATCTTCTCGAATCGTGACCGCCGGCCCACGATGATTCTCAGGACCACCTTTGTCGGGGACAGCCTCGTATCAGCCTCGGTCGTCCCCTGCCGGATTCCGTACCTCCGGCCCGAGCTGGTGCGAGACGAACCGGACCGACAGCAGTTCTTCCGTTACCTCGTCTCGATTTCCGAGGGCGTCGAGGTCGACAGCTTGGGTATGCTTAGACCGAAGCAACTGGTTCAGGTGAACCGATGACTGCCGTATCGGACCAAGGATGCGTTCTTGATTCCTCAGCGGAATTGCGTCATCTCGCCAGGCAGACATTCTCCCCGGACTTGCATTCGCCGCACTCCAACTCCAGCGTGACGTGATTGAGACTGAAGTTCTCCGCGAGCGCGCACTCAAGCCGGGAGAGCATCGGGTAGAACGAACTGACCGAACCGTCGGTGACGACGAGGTGGGCCATCAGGGCACGTTCACCTTCGCCCAGGGTCCAGATGTGGAGGTCGTGCAGGTCGACAATCGTCGGGTCGAAGTCAAGGATGTATCGGCGCACGGTGTCGTAGGACAGGTCGTGCGGCGTGGAGTCAATCAGGATGCTGGCCGACTCGCGGAAGACCGAGTACGCACCGTAGAGCACAAACCCGCTGACCACGACGGATAGAACCGGGTCGATGACGTACCAGTTGGTGAAACGTATGACGATGCCGCCGGCGAGCACCGCAACCCAGCCGAGGAAATCCTCCAGCAGATGCCACATCGCGGCCCGGATGTTCAGGCTTTCGCGGTCGCGCCGGAGCAGAAGCACGGCGGCGCCGTTCACCACCAGTCCGACCACGGCCATGATGATAAGAATCGGGCTGCGGACCGGTTCGGGCGCAAAGAGGCGCAGTACCGCGGCACGCAGGATGAGCACCGTAAGCCCGACCAGGATGACGGCGTTGAGGAACGCGGTGAGTATTCTCACCTTGCGATAGCCGAACGTCCGGCGACGGTTCGGGGCGCGTTCTGACATCCTGATCCCAAGGTAGGAGAGCCCGAGTGCGACTGCGTCGCTTGCGTCGTGCAGCGCGTCCGCAACGAGGACGAGCGAATTGGCTGCCAGGCCGAGGACCAGCTCGGCCACCGCGAACGCCAAGTTGAGCGCGATGGAGACAAGCAGGCTGCGCCCCTGGCGGATAGAGGCGTGGTGGTCGTGCACGGCCATGAAAGAGATGTTAGGCATAGGACAGCCGAAGTCAAAGAACAGACAGCAGTGGTCGAGCCTGTTGCCGGGCTGGTGGCCGCGTCAACTTGACATCGCCGGCAGGGGCCCTACAATCGTCTTCGAGCATTGCCGCTCGGGTTATGCGATTCATAGATGACTCCTTTCTAGCCAAGGCCCCGACTCTCTGGGGTGCGACAATGTGAGGTGTGCCTATGGCTGACCGCAACCGACAACGCCAGCCCCTGCCATACCAGATTGATTTCACCATCAAGCAGGACGACATTGTCATCGCGATTGACGCTCAGTCCCGTGTCGTGTTCTGGAACGACGGAGCCGAACGTGTACTCGGCTGGAGTGAGGAGGAGGTGCTCGGCCGGAGCTTGGACCAGGTATGTCCGGTGCCAAGCTTGGACGTGAGCGCAGTCGCGCGTGGCAGTGACTTTGCCGGCGGCGTCGAGTGGAAAGCGAAAGCGGGCAATCCGCGGATGCTCTATGTCTATGCCTGCGGCGGCCAGGCCGTAACCGGTCGGGGCCGCGGGGTCGTGCTCGTCGGACGCGAGGTTACTGATGTCTGGCTGATCGAGGAAGCGATGCGTGCGTCAGAGGAGCGCTATCGGATGCTGTTCGAACGTTCGTTCGACCTAGTTGCCGTCGGCCTGCCGGATGGCCGGATTGTCGAGGCGAACGAGGCAACCGTGCGCATGTCAGGTTACTCGCTTGCCGAGCTGCAGCGGATGACCCTGCTCGATTTGGTCGAGCCCGGTGACCGGGAACGCGCAGCCGCGGCGATGGCCGAGGTGGAGTCGTCCGGCCACACTCGCTGTGCGCTGAGCTTTAGAACCAAGGACGGCCACCGGGTCGTCATCGAGCTCTCGGTGACGCGGTCGGTCCTGCGCTCCCAGTCCACGGTGCTGGCGATCGGGCGGGATGTCACCGAGCGGAGCAAAATGGAGGCCGCGCTGCGTGAGTCCGAAGCACGCTACCACGCCATCTTCGAGTCGGTGAGCGACGGAGTATTCGTCGAAACAATGGACGGCCGCATCATTGACGCCAACGCGAATGCCTGCCGGATGTTCGGGTACAACCGCGACGAGCTGCTTGGCATGACCGTGGCCGACCTGGTCCCTGAGGAGGCGCGGGCCTGGCTGCCGTCGGTGGCCGAGCAGATCGCCGCCCGCGGCCGTTTTCAGGCCGAGGCGGTGAACGTGCGCAAGGACGGAACCCGG
>CAZQFS010000117.1:0-8945 GCA_964592755.1 uncultured bacterium
AGTGCATCGGCTGCACGCCACCGGATGCTCTCATCAGAGTCGGAAAGCAGAAGCACCAGCGCGCCCGCGGCCTCACTGCCGCCGATGTTCTGCAGTCGCTGCAGTGCCTCGAGCCGCACTGACGGCTCGGGGCTGGCCAGGTCGCTGACGATTCCGCTCAGCGAGAGATGTTTCATCGGGCCGTCCCTTTCACCTCTGACGCCAGCCACCGGAGATACTTCCTGCTCCCGGCCGCGACCGGCAGGGCGAGGATTTCGGGCGTGTCATAGGGGTGGAGGGCCCCGAGTCGGTGCACGAGAGCATTATAGCGCGTCCGCGTGGTCTTGACAAGGCATAACCATTCACGGCCGGTTTCCTGTTTCCCCTGCCACCAGTAAGTACTTTCAACCGGGCCCCATACCTGAACACAGGCGGCCAGCCTCGCCCGGACCAGTTCTCGGGCGATTCGCCTGGCCAGGGCCCTGGTCGGCACGGTCGTCATGACCTGCAGGTAAGTCGGCACTGGTGACAGTTTCCATACTTTCGCCGGCCGAGTCAAGCATTTGCCCGCGCGGCGCTGCTTGACATTGGGCGTCGCCGAGTCTCATGTTGCAAGGTTCTGACGTGTCCCGCGGTCGGGCAAGAGCGTCCTAGCGTGTATCCTGAGCGCGGGCACGGCAGGACAGAGGCAGCAACAATCAGTGTAAGGAGGAAAGATGAGACTCGGAATGGTACCGGTCTTTCTCGGTATCGCCGCTGTCACCGCCGGCGTCGCATCGGCGCAGGGCGGATTCGGAATGGTCGTGAAGCCGGGCATGGTCGTGAATGCCGCGCACTTTGGCTTGAAGTCAGACGCGGCCTTCTTCGGCGCTGGCTTGGAGTTTGCCTCGGCCGGGTTGTCCGCCAAAACCACCTGGCGTGACACATCGGAAGGTCGAGTGACAGAAGGTTCCAGTGAAAGCAAGATGGACGTTTCCGTCTTCTTGCCCCAGCTAGCCGGCAAGTTCTACCTTGGTGGCTCAGCCGGAGAAGACGGCGGCGGGTCGGCGCGGCCATTCATCTGGGCAAGTCTGTTCTACTCCATTGCTACGTCCAAGGTGGCTGAAACCTACGGCACAACAACGACCCGCGACACCGCGACCGAGCGGCAGATCAACGACGCCCTCGGCGGCAACTTCGGGGGCGCCGCGGCGATTGGCGGAGAGTACTTTTTCTCACCCCACTTTGGCTTGAGCGGGGAGTTCGGCGCGCGCCTCGTTTTCGGCGGACTGAAATCGGAGTACGCTGGCTACTACTACACATCGAAGATGACGTCCAACCTTGGTCTCGGCTTCACCTAAACAACCCTTGGGTTGAACTTCTACTTCTAACACGAGGCCAACCACTCCGGCCGGCCCACGTCTCAGGATGCGGGCCGGCCGGCCCTGCGAGAGGGAATGGCGCTGCTGCCGCCATGGTAGATTGGAGGTGTGCTGCCCGCAACGTTGACTTTGGGGCATCAGGTTCATAGAATGATGCTCATGTTCCCACATCGTAGAGCTCTGGCCGGCGCAGCCGTCGCGCTGCTTGCCGCCCTGGCCTGCTCGGATGCTCCGGTCGTGCCGGTGCAGCCGACCAGCCGCAACGTCCTGGCCGAGGTAACGTTCGTTGACACGACCTGAGGGTACTGCGCGCTCGCGGTGCGGGCGCTGGACAGTTTGTCAAACAACCGCTATGACTCGGCGATGCCGGTGGTGATGTACATGCCGGTAGGCAGGTTCCGTGTCACGGACGAAGACAGCGCACGGCGGTCGCCGCCAAAGCACTTGTACCTCGACGGCAACCGGGTTCTGAACATGGATGACTACGGTCCTACCCAGTACGGCAGTGCATTCGCCGGCAGCATCGACGTAGCCAAGTCGCGGCCGAGCTTTGTTTCCCTGGCGGCGGAAAGCACATACGCGGATACCGCGGACGGGGTGCTCGTGGTGATGTTGACCGTGGACTCGGTCCCGCCCGGCGCAGACCTGCGGCTCGTGGCGATTGTGACCGAGGACAGCGTGGTAACTTCCGGTCCTCTTTCCGCCCGGTGGGACCGCGTGGCCCGGCGGGTCCTTCCGGGATATGCCGGCAAGGCCATGAGCCTGGCACGCGGCGACACGCTGTACGATACGCTCCGGTTCTCAACCGCGGGCTGTAACCCAACCAAGCTGAAAGCCGGAGTCTATCTGCACGATGCGCGGGATTCGAGCGTCGTTCAGTCCTTGAACATCCGCCGATTCAACAACTAGGAGGACAGCTTGAGACGATTGACTTGGACCACTTTGACCCTGGTGTGTACTGCCGGTGTCTGCCTGGCCGCGGCTGAAACCGAGAAGTACCAGAAAGCGCCGAGCTTCACCCTTAAGGACGTTGCCGGCAAGTCCTACACGCTTGACTCGCTGCTCAAGAACGGTCCGGTGTACATGGAATGCTGGGACCTGCCCTGCGTCAACTGCATCGCTGAGCTGGATGCCCTGATGCCGGTCTATGACTCGCTCAAGGACCGCGGGCTGCAGATTGTTGCCCTGTCGGTGGACAAGCCCTCTGACGAGGCGCGGGTGAAGGCGTTCGTGAAGAGCAAGAAGTGGCCCTACATCTGTCTGCTGGACCAGCAGAACAAGGTCAAGAAGGCCTACAACATCATTATCAAGCCGACCGCGTACCTCATCAACACCAAGGGTGAGATTGTCTTCACGCATATCGGATACAAGAAGGGCGACGAGAAGAAGATCAAGACCGAGTTCCTGAAGTGGCTGCCCGAGGAGCCGGCTGAGGCTGAGCCTGCACCTGCGCCGGACAAGCCGACCAAGGACAAGTAGCGGGCGACGGTGAACAGAATCTCCACACTTCTTGTCGCGATGTTGTGTGCGGCCAGCGCGGCCGAGCTCTCCATCCAGGGCGTGAATCGAGCCGAGTGCTGGGCGTTCTTCGACTCGGTCTACTCCACGCACACCGAGGACAAGCTCGACCTTGACATCGGCTACGGTGACTTGAATGGCAGTCTGGGATTGTTTTTTTACGAGCCGTCCAAGCCGTGGCTAGGCGCACGCCAGCCGATGCGGCTGCTGGACTACACACTTGCTTACAGCCCGGAGCACTTCGAGGTGCTTTACGGCAAGTACTACCAGACCTTTGGCAAAGGTCTGGCTTTGCGCGCCTACTCGGACGACGACTTCCGGCACTACAAGAGCCTGCACGGACTGCGCGGTACGGCCCACCTGCCCTTCTCGACCGAGGTGGTGCTCCTGGGCGGGCGCTTGCGCGACATCTTTTTTCAGGAGAATACATACAAGACCCTGAACAGCGTGGATACGACCGACCAGGTGCTGGGCGCAGACCTGACCACGCGGCCGGTCAGTTTCTTCGGGTTCGGCAGCCGGTACGTCCGAATCAACGGCGAGCGTGACCTGACGCCCAAGGCGTTCAACGAGTTCATCGGCGGCAATGTCTCGGCGACCGCCGGACCGGTGGACTTCTACGCCGAGTTGTGCCAGCGTCTTGGCACCAAGCCCGGACTCGGCGGCAGGGAGAAAGGGCTGGGCTACTACCTGAGCGCAACCGCGGCGTTCTCTGGCTACTCGCTCCTTGGCGAGTACATGGACTACGACAACCTGAGCTACCCGGCCGCCGGGTACCATTACAATGACCCGCCCACGCCCATCAAGTCCGGCGTGGCCATCGACCGCGGCGTGGATGAGCAGGGCTTTGGCATTACCGGCACCGCGACGCCGCTGGACCCGTTGTACCTCGAGGCAAACTACGGACAGCTGTACCGGCACGAGGACAGCCTGACCGGCGTGGTCGAGTGGGAGGGCAAGACCCGGTACTCGCTCGGCACCGACTGGACCTTTGAGGCCAAGTTCAATCACATGGTGCAGCAGAACATCGAGCTTCACGTGGCCGACCGTATCACCGACAAGCCTGCCGTGCTCGTCAACTACCTGCTCGGCGAGCATACCTTTGCCCTCGAGGCCGAGTACAACATGGTGGAGGAAGACACCGGGCATATGGAAGTGCCGTGGAAGTACAACGAGACCGCGCTCGCCCTGAGCTATGGTTTCGGCGAAGCGCTGCTTTTCACCGCAGGCTGGCAGGGCGTGGACCTGAAGCTGGACCGGCGCTATAACGGCCAGCAGTCGTGGCCGATGTTGGAAACAGTATGGAATGTCAACGAACGGAACGTGGTACGCGTGCGGCTCGGTGCTGAGCGCGGCGGCTACACCTGCTCGGGTGGCGTCTGCCGGTTTGAGGCGCCGTTCCGTGGCGTGAAGGTCCAGTTCATCAGCCGGTTCTGAGGACAGGAGCGAGGAGTGAGGAGCAAAGGAAGGAGAGTCGCGTTCGTAGTGCTGGCCCTGCTTGGGCTGGCAGCGATTGCGCTCGGCATCGCCAAGGGCGACCCAGAGACGATTCATCGCTTCGCGGCCCAGATATGACTATCCTGCATGGGGCTCGTGTAGCCCTGTGAACTGAGTTCCAGAACGTGACCCATGACCGGTTCGATATCAGCGCCAGGACGCGGGTCGTCGTCTTCGCCCTCATCTCGGGCAGCGCGGTTGTTGTCACCCTGCTGCTGAAACTCCTCGGTCATTTCGACTGGGGTGTGCTCTACTACGGCCTTGCCACCGTGCTCGGCCTTGGGCTGTTTCTCGCCCTATTCCTTGGCCGGCCCACGCCGAAGAGGCGCTGGCTCTCTTTTGTCACCATTTCGCTGACTGGCCTGGTGGCGACCGCATCACTTGCGTTCGGTCAGGGACTCTCCTTCGGCCGCGTGCTCATCTTCGGCTGGGTGCCGTTCACGTTCATCATGCTCGCGACGGTCATGTACGTGCGGCGCCGGGTTGCGCCGTATCGCGTCACTCACATCATCGCCGCGGTGATGCTCAACGCCTACATTGTCGCCTACCTGCAAAGCAAGGTGCTCTACCAGGGCTTCTTCAAGTTCGTGCCCCAGCCGATTCTCAACTGCTACGGCGGGCCGTTGGCCGTGTTCGCCTGCCCTATCGGCTCGGCCCAGCAGATGGTCGGCATGAGATTCCTGCCGTGGCTGCCACTCGGTGTGTTCATCGTGGTCGGTGCGGTGGTGGGCCGGGCCGCGTGTGCGTGGCTCTGCCCGTTCGGCATGTGGCAGGACCTGCTGTACAAGGTGAAGGTCGGACCCAGGGCCGGTGGAAAACGCTGGGCCGGGTTCGGCCTCGTCGCGGCCATCACCGCGGTCATCGGCGCGGCGCTCGTCGCGTGGCTCAAGCTGCCCGTGGTCGCGGTGTTCGTGTTCGGTTGGCTGCCGTTCAACCTGCTTGTGCTGGTGGTCGTCATCCGGGGCAAGCTCGCGATGCCTGCGAAGATGTGGGTCGGCGGCTTCCTCGCCTCTGTCGGCCTGGCCGTGGTGGTCTGGTTCAAGTTTGAAATCGGCTACGCGGTTGCGGCCGGGTTCCTCGGGATGCTGCTGCTGGGCCTGACCGGCCGCTGGTTTGCGGCAGCAGCGAGCGCGGTCGCCGGGTTCCTCCTGGGCTGGCTCGGCAACTCCGCATTCCACATCGGCCCCTTGTCCGGCCCCGGTCTGGGAGCGGCGCTGGGCACCGTCGCCTTCATTCTGGTGCTGGTGCTTGACATCATCGTGAAGCTCTCTCTGCCCTCGAACTTCATCAAGTTCGGCGTACTGCTGCTGGTGGCGGGTGTGGCATCGTACCTCACGGTCGAGCCGTGGTTCTGCAAGCTCTGCCCGCAGGGCACGCTCGGCGCGGGCATCCCGCTCGTTCTCTGGGACCCGGTGAACGCGCTGCGCGGGCTCGTGGGCTGGCTTTACTTCGTGAAGATAGGCATCCTGCTGCTGACCATCGTCGCGGCCATCGCCATCAAACGACCGTTCTGCCGTGTGGTCTGTCCGATTGGCGCGGTCTATGCCCTGTTCAACAAGGGCAGCCTCGTGCATCTGCACTTCGACGCTACGACCTGCACCAACTGCGGCATCTGCAAGATGGTCTGTCCGATGGACATTGACCCGCACGTTGCTCAGAACCAGCTTGAGTGCATCCGTTGCGGCGAGTGCACCACTGCCTGCCCCAGGTCCGGGCTCAAGTTCCGAGTCTAGCCAACTACCCCGGCCACACGGTTCCGGATGCCTTTGTGTCTCTGTGACTTTGTGGTAAGATTCTGCTCCGATGCGCAAACCTGACTGGCTCAGAACCCGGCTGCCTTCAGGGCCGGAGTTCGACCGCGTCAACCGCGAGCTGCAGGCGCGCGGCATCAACACAGTCTGCAGCTCGGCCCGCTGTCCGAATCTGGCCGAGTGCTGGGGGAAGGGCACCACGACCTTCATGATTCTGGGCGACACCTGCACCCGACACTGCAGGTTCTGCTCGGTCGCGACCGGCAACCCGCACGGCGCGCGCGACGCGAGTGAACCGAAGCGCGTCGCGGAAGCGGTGGCCGAGCTCGGCATTATGTACGTCGTGCTCACCTCAGTGGACAGGGACGACCTGCCGGACTTCGGTGCCGGCGCGTTCGCGGACACGGTACGTCAGGTCAAGGGCCTCAATCCCAAATCCCCATCAGTTCTCGTCGAGGTCCTTACCCCGGACTTCGGCGGGCGGGAAGAGCTGATTCGGCTCGTGGTCGAGGCCGGGCCGAGTGTCTTCGGCCACAACCTCGAAACCGTCGAGCGCTTGACACCGGCAGTGCGTGACCGTCGTGCTTCGTATCGTCGCTCCCTTGAGGTGCTCGCCACGGTCAAGCGCCTGTCGCAGGCGATGACGACCAAGAGCGGTCTGATGGTCGGGCTGGGCGAGACCGATGGTGAGCTGCGCCAGGCTTTGGCAGACCTGCGCTCAGTCGGCTGCGACATCGTCACCGTGGGCCAGTACCTGCAGCCGGCACGCCACTGCCTGCCGGTCCAGCGCTACCTTACTCCGGACCGGTTCGTCTCGCTCGAACAGGAAGCCCGCGCCCTGGGTTTCAAGAACGCGCTCTGCGGCCCGCTCGTGCGCAGCTCGTACCACGCACAGGAAGTGGCTCAGTGACCAAGTGGCCAAGTGAGCACAGCGATGTCTGAACCCTCCGACACGGGCCCACCAGACCACTCGACCACCAGGTCACTTTCCTTGTCCGACATAGACCGCGGCCTGCGCGTCTCCATTGTCGAAGGTTCGTTCGCGGCCCTGTACGCGACGCTCGCGGGCGGGATGTTCCTGAACGGCCTCGCCCTGTTCCTCGGCGCCAACTCATTCCAGATTGCCTTGCTTTCGGCCATTCCCGCGCTCGTCACCGGCTTCTCGTTCCTTGCCGGGTTCCTCGTGCGCCGGGCCGGCCGCCGCAAACCGCTCGTGCTCTGGACCGCAGGAGTTGGTCGGGCGGTCTTTATCTTCATCGTGCCTTTCCTGCTCCTGCAACTTAAGGTCAGCCTGCTGCTCTTCTTTGCCAGCATCCTGGTGTCGAGTATCCTGATGACCGTGGCCGGCACGACCTGGCAGTCGTGGATTTCCGACCTTGTGCCGGAGGAACGCCGGGGCCGGTTCTTCGGGCTGCGCAACGCGATTCACGGCCTCATCGGCGTCCTGACCGCTTACCTCGCAGGCCGCGGCATGGACTTCCTCAAAAGCCGCGGGCACGAACTGGCCGGGTACGGCCTTGCCTTCGGACTTGCGGTCGCATTCGGCATAACTTCCACCCTCCTGCTCATCCGTCAACCCGAACCCCAAATGCCCGAGAAACCGCCGGTCAGCCTGCGTGAACTGCTGTTCGGGCCACTCAAGGAGCCGCAGTTTCGTCGCCTCACGGTCTTTCTTGCGGTCTGGTTTCTTACCGGCACGCTCGCCTCGCCGTTCTACATCGTGCACATGATGAAGAACCTGCACTTCTCGTTCACTGCCATCGGCGTGTATTCCATCATCGGCGGGCTGACCGGCCTCGTGTTCCAGCTCTTCTGGGGTCGAGCCGTGGACAAGTTCGGCTCGCGGCCGGTCACCGTCCTCAACTTCTCCCTGGTCGGCATCATGCCCTTGCTCTGGATTGTCGCCACCCCGACCTTCCGCCTGCCGATATGGCTCGACGGCCTGCTCAACGGCATGGTCTGGTCAGGCGCGAGCCTGGGGCTCTGGAACCTGCTGCTCGACCTTGCCGACAACCCGCAGCGCAAGGAGAGCTACTTCGCCATCTACGGCGTGGTCACCGGCCTCGGCGCCTTCCTTGCGTCACTGATGTCCGGCGTTGTCGCGCAGGCACTGGCGGGCCTCCGCCTGCACCTGGGCGGCTACACCTTCATCAACTACCACATCATGTTCCTTGCGGCCGGGCTGGCACGGTTCGCGTCCCTGCCTCTGCTCAAGCGCGTGCACGAGCGCGACTCAAAGTCGGTGCGGCATACGGTGCGCGTCCTCGGCTCGCTTGCGCTCTGGCGGCTCAACGCAGGCAAGGACATGATTCTCGACACGCTCGGCCTGCGTCAGCGCGACGAGTAGCGCGCCATCCCAGCGGTCCGCCCGCGCACTCACCTCCAGACCGTGCCTGCCGTCGGCGCGCACTTTGACTCAGGGCTGGTTGGGACATTTCCGCCATGCCTGCTCTACGGTCTTGACACGGCTCGGCCTGGCATGGAGTGTTGGCGATGGAATCCGAAGGCCGAGCGGCCTGATGCCCCAGGCGCTGTCGTCGAGCGCGAGTCGAGCGAAACGAGGCGCGCGGCAAGGTGTTCGGACTGCTGCGCGGCAAGCCCGAGGGAAAGCAGACGCCAGAGCCGGAACAGAAGCCGACGCGAGCGCTGAGCCGCGAGCTTCCTGGCTCGGGGCGGTGACTGGTTCAGGGCACTGAGTCGCACAAGGGGCAGGCGCTGGTACGGTTGCAGTCACGCCGGACTGCGCACCGGTCGTGCACCTTGGGACCCTGGTCAAGGTCCCTTCGCCGGGTGCTCGCGAAGCCCCTTCCTAGACCGTTCCCCCCTGGGGGTTCAGAAA
>CAZQFS010000118.1:0-7251 GCA_964592755.1 uncultured bacterium
CCGCGGGTGTGACCGTGGCCGCAGTGTCAATCGAACCGGTCGGCGCGGTAATCGCCGTGACTTCCATGTCCACCGTGCCGACGGCGAAGTTCTCGCGCACGACGTTGTTGCCGGGTGTGGCATCGCCGGCCATGTACAGCGAGCAGACCGCGGTATAGGAGCCGGCAACCGCGTCCCAGTTCGGGAACGTGATGCTGGTGTCCGCGCCGGGCGGCAGGCCGTCGGCCAAGGTGATGTTCTCGGAGTAGGGCGGAACCGAGTTGATTTGGAAGAACGCGCTGACCGGAGAGCGGACCGTGCCGAAGTTGCGCACGGTTGCGGTCGGGGTGATGCTCCCGGGCGGAATCGCGCCGGACGGAACCGTGATGGCCTGGACACCGACGTCGTTGATGATGATGTCAAACGAGTCAACGAGCAGGTCGTTGGTTCGAATCGAATCCTGGGCGTACTCGGTCGAGCACATTGCCGCGTAGCGGCCGGGCGCGAAGTTCGCGGTCCAGTTGGTGAAACTCAGGGTGGTCTCGGTCTGCGCCGGGAGCCCGACGAACACCCGGGAGGCGTTGTAACCGCCGGGCAGACGCAGCCGGGTCTGGAACGTTGCCGATTGCGAGCCGTTGTTCTTCACCCGCACTCGCGGGGTAACGACCGCGCCGGAGTCAACGTTGCCGGCCGGAGCGACCATGTAAAGCGGCTGGACGTCGTAGAGGTAGACGAAGAAGTCGTCGGTCACCCGGTTGTTACCCGGCACTTCGTCGGTCGCAAGTCGGGTCGAACACTTGGTGCCGTGGAGACCGAGTGCGTTCGCGGTCCAGTTCGTGAAGTCGACGACGGCCGAGTCGCCCGGAGCTAGATTGGTGACCGTCCGGGTATCGTTGTAGAGCGTGTCGATTTCGAAGCGGACATCGAAGGTCTGCGTTCCGGCGCCGACGTTCCTCACCACCGCCCGCGGAGTCACGACTGTACCGAACGGTATGTCTCCGTTCGGAGCGATGATTTGCGTCGCACCGACGTCAACCGGCAGACGGCAGCCGACTCCGGCCGCGTCGTCAATGAGCCAGCCTCCGTCGTACGTCACGCTGCCGTCCGATGTGAAGAGCCACATGATATGGAAGGTCTGACCATTACTCACCGGGACGTTGAACTTGGCCACCTCCCAGTTCGGGATGGAGCCGGACCAGCCGGTGTGCCCGGTGGAGAGTGTGCCGTAGTAGGGCCGGCGGCCGCCGACCGTATCCGGGTACATCAGGGTCCACGACGCGCCGCTGTTGGTGCTGTAGTAGACGCCGCCGCCGTCGTAGTAGCTCTCGCAGTATAACCAGTGGAAGAACAAGATGGACGGCGTGTTCTGGGTAGCGACGAGATTGCAGGAAATCAGCGAGTCAACCGCGTTGTTCTGGTAACTGCCGCTCAGCACGTCGCCCCAGACCTTGGTGCCGGACTTGGGGGTAGGCCGGTTGCTGCCCGGCGTACCCCAGCTCCAGCCGCCACGACCGCGGTAGTTGCCGTTGGTGGCCTCGAACTGCTCCATCCAGTCAACGATTGTCACCTGGGCGGTCTGGCGGTCGTTGCCGTTGTTCGCATCGCCGGTCAGGCGGGTAGAGCAGCGAACCGCGTAGTCGCCGGTGCTGGGCGGGGTCCAGGGCGTGAACGTGCTCACGAGCACACTGTCGCCCGGCACTAGCGAGGTCGAGACGGTCACGGTGCTGGAGTAGGTCCCGATGTCCATCTTCACCCCGAACCCGGACTGGGACGCGGTCCCGTAGTTCTTCACCCAGGCAGACGGCTGGCGCTGCCCGAGCGGATACATGCCGGTGGGTGTCACAATCCGGCTTACTCCGATGTCTGCGGGCGCAGGCGGGTTGCCCTTGCGGTAGTAGATTTCGTAGTTGCCGTCGCGGTAGTCGGACCAGATGACGTGAATCGAGTTCGAGTCCGCACCGTTGCCGCCGTTGTTGACCATCGGATAGTAGGCATAGGCCGAGGTGTTGTTCGAGATGTCCTGCGGGGTCTGCCACGCGCCGCTTGGGTACAGCCGTTCGTTGTACCTTATCTTGTAGTACGAAGGCGAAGCGGTGCTGTTGCCGTGCCAGACCGCATGGCCCCGGCCGTCCTTGGTGAACGAGAAGCAGGGCCAGTACTGGTAGTAGTTCGAGCCCGCCTCAGACACCGTGTCGGCGACCAGTTGCCACGTGTCGGACGCGGTCGTGCCCAGCCGCTCCGCGTGGAGGATGCGGTAGTATGTGTAGCTCGGGGTATACCCCTGCCAGACACAGTGCGCCCGGTTGGTAACCGGGTTGACCGCCACGATAGGATAGTACTGATAGTAGGAGCTCGTGGGCGTGAGCCGCTGCCACGACGTCATCCACGTGCCGCTGAACCGGCCCTTGTAGTACGGATAGTAGTAGGAACCGCCGCCGGAAACGATGCGACCGTAGAACGTAACGTGGACATTGTTGTCCCGGCCGCCGGCGACCGTCGGGGTCCACATGTACCAGTACGAAGTTGTGCCGGAGTCGACGTTGACCTGACTCTGCCAGGTAGTACCGACCCGCTCACGGAACTGGAGAATGTACCCGGCCGAGGAGTAGTACGTGTACCAGACAACCTGCACATTGCCGTTCGGCGTCGTCGAGATTGACGGGTAGTACTTGTACCAGGTCGCGGTGCTCAGCGAAATCTGGGTTGAGGTCGCCTGCCAGCCGCCGTTACCCGCGGTGGTCGGGGTGCAGTTCTTGTACATGATGTGGTAGCCGGTGGGCGAGACCGATGAATAGTGCTGGAACACAAGATGCACAACACCGGCTGAGTCGCAGGCAAGCGCCGGGTACGTGCACGTGCCACTCGAGGCCCGGTCAGCCGACACGCACGTGTCTGTGGTCCAGCCGGTGGTCGGGTACCAGCGCTTGTAGTACACCTGCGGTGAGTACGTGCCCGGTGTCTGGTACGACATCCAGGCGACGTGCACCCGGCCCGCCGGGTCAACAACCACTGAGCGACGGTTGTTGTACGACGATGACGTGTAGTCGGTGACCGAGTTGTTGGTCAGTCTGGTCTCCGAACCCCAGATGACCGCGTCCTGCTCCAACTCAGGCGGGAGCTGTGCCTGAGCCGGTTGAACCACGCCCTTGGCCGGCGGCTGCGCCACGTTCTCGGGCGCGAGGCCGGGCAGGTCAAGCAGCAGGCCGGTCTCCGGGTCAATCCGCGGAGCCCTTGGCGCGGCCAGCGCCACTGCGAACAGCAGCAGCACAGCACCTGCCAGTAGTGCCTTTCTCATCTCTTGCCTCCTTGAAGAGTTTTGCTTCTTGTGCCGCCTTGCGGGGCACTTTTGTGGGTGGTGCTCTCTTTTTTCAGGTGACTCTGCGCGACCACCCTAGTGCAGAGACCACCTCTGCGGTTGCCTTACGCCGCACCAGAGATTTCGCACCGGGAGAGTTCGGATGTAACTTGGAGCCTGCTAAATTATGCCCCCCCGGACGGACAAGTCAAGCGCGGAAAAGGTGCCGACCTGAGGCCGCACTCACAGCTCAGGTCACCCACCGGTCAAACGCTTCAAGCCAGACCGGCGCAATCCTGCCTTCGTCGCGCGCCCGCTCCAGGATTCGACGGGCATCAGCCCGCTCCAGCGGAGCCCACTTGTGCCAGCGGGTCGGCCCGTAGTTCTTCAGTCCCTCGAGCACCATGCTCGTCCGACCGAGTATCTCGGCCGCGGTGCCGAAGGTCTTGTTCAGCGCACGAGCCTTGTCATAAGCCGGCTTGTAGAACGCCGGATAACGATAGTCCCGGGCCGTGTGGTGGTCGAGGACCACGGTCTTGACCGCAGGCGAGGCCAGAATCCGGCAGACGTTCACGACGCTGCGCACCAGGTTGTAGTCAGTGGCGAACTGGCCGAGAAGATAGGTCGGGTACCCGTCGAGGATGACGGTCTGGGCCCGCGCGCCGACGATGAGGTCGGTGGTTTCTTCAGGCAGCGGGCCGCCCACGTCCGACGAGACGAGCACCTTCTCCCGGCCCCGGCTCACCTCGGTCATTATCACCCGGCCCGGCTCCGCATCTTCTGCACCGTGCCAGACCGGGACCGAAAAGGAAATCGTCGTCTTCCGGTACTTGAACTTCCTGCCGTCCGCAACCATGGTCTGCTCCGGCAGGCCGTCAATCGTCTTGTGGAACGCCCGCGCGGTCTCAAGCTGCCTTGCCGGCATGTCGTCCGGGTTCTTGACGAACAGCGTCCTGCCGCCGTAGCACTCGGCGTCGCGCCGGTCCAGGAAGTGGTCAAGGTGATAATGGCTGATAACGATGAGCTGAGAGCGCGCGCACGCAGCGCGAACCGCGGCCTGCTGTTCTTCGAACAGGGCGTGACGCCGCTCGATGGGCAGAGGAAAATGGCCGGGTTCCACTGCCGCGCCCGGGTCCACGGTCACGACCACGTCCGGGGTCTCGATGCAGACGCACATGCCTCGGGCCCCGAACGAGTCGCAGGCAACATACCCGACCTTCACCTGCGGACCTTCGCGGATTACCGGGTCGGTCAGCCTCATCGTCGCAGGGTCAGAACCAGATAGTAGAACGCCGGGATGGTGAAGAGCAGGCTGTCCACGCGGTCGAGGAACCCGCCGTGCTCGGCCAGTGTGCCGGAGCTGTCCTTGAGCCCCGCTGCCCGCTTGAACAGCGACTCAAACAGGTCCCCGAACTGCGCCAGCGTGCCCAGCCCGACTCCGATTACGCCGAGCCACCAGACCGGCTGGTGCACGAACGGCTCGACCCGCGAAAGATAGACGGCCGCGAGCAGCGCCGAAAAAACCAGCCCGGCAACGTAACCCTCGACCGTCTTGTTCGGACTCAGGGCCGGCGCGAGCTTGTGCCGGCCTGCCAGTTTGCCGAACAGAAGCGCCGCGGTGTCGTTGGTCCATGTCAGCAGCAGGGGAAAGAACGCCAGCCACGCACCAAAGCCCTGCGCTGCGGTCAGGTTCTCAAGCATCACCAGATGCGCCGGCAGGAATCCGAGGTAGATGAGGACGAACGTCCCATAGACCGGAACGCGCGGCCTATGGTCGCGCCCCGCGACCGCGGCAAGGAAGACGACCGCAATCGGTGCCAGCAGGAAACCGGGCAGAAGCCCGAAAAAGGCAGCCACGACAGTCGCTGCATTGAGCGTGCAAATGAGCCAGCGGCTCAGGCCGATGTCGGCCCGGCGCAGGAGGCTGAGAAACTCAAGCGTGGCCAGAACACTCCAGGCCGCGACCAGCACCGCGACCACGACCCGGTGCGTGAAAAGGGCAAGAGCCGCGGCCACAGCGAGCGCGATGCCGAGCAGGACTCGACGCAGCATCCTACTCCTCGGCCACGCGGCCGAATCGGCGCTGGCGCTGGGCATAGTCGTTCACCGCGGCCAGCAGTTGCTCGCGCCGGAAATCGGGCCAGAGCACCTCGGTGAAGTAGAGCTCGGTGTAGGCAAGCTGCCAGAGCAGGAAGTTGGAGATGCGCCGGTCCCCGCCGGTGCGAATCAGCAGGTCCGGGTCAGGCAGGGACGGGTCGTAAAGCAGTGCGCCGAACTCAGCCTCAGTTGCCGGCGCCTGGCCGGCCGCCACCGCACGCCGACACGCGTCGAGCACCTCAGTACGGCCGCCGTAGCTGATCGCCAGGGTCAGAGTGAGACCGGTGTTGCGCGAAGTGTCGGCGATGAGCCGGTCGAGCGCCTGCCTCAGACCCTCGGGCAGGTCAGAAAGCCGGCCAATCGCCCGCACCCGGATGTTGTTCCTCATCAGCCCGGGCCGCTCGTCGTCCATGGTCTGGGCCATCAGCTTCAGAAGCAGCTCGACTTCTGATTTGGGCCGGAACCAGTTCTCAGTGGAGAATGTGTAGGCTGTCAGGTATTGAACCCCGACCTCGTCGCAGACCTCAACCGCCTCGTGCAGCGACTTGACCCCCTGCTGATGGCCGAATGCCCGGGGCAGGCCGCGCTGGCGGGCCCAGCGTCCGTTGCCGTCCATGATGACCGCGATATGGCGGGGAGCCATGCCCGGGTCCGGTCGGCGCTCAGCGATTCCTGTGCCCCTTTCGGCCACCAGAAGCGACGAGCCGGCGGCTCGTCACCTCTCCATGACTTCGGCCTCTTTCCGGCGCAGGAGTTCGTCGAGCTTCTTCACGAACTCGTCGGTCATCTCCTGCACCTTCTTGACGCCGGTCTTGGACTCATCCTCGGTTATCTTCTTCTCTTTCTCGAGCTTCTTGACAGCATCGTTGGCGTCCCGGCGGATGTTGCGCACGGCCACGCGGGCATCCTCGGTCAGCTTGGCACAGAGCCGGGCCAGTTCGCGCCGGCGCTCCTCGGTGAGCGCCGGGATGGGTATGCGCACGAGATTGGCCTCGACCCGGGGCACGAGTCCAAGGTCGGCCTTGAGCACGGCTTTCTCCACTTCCGCGAGTATTGACCGGTCCCAGGGCTGGATGACTATCTGCCTCGGCTCCGGGACCGAGATGCTCGCGACCTGCTTCAGGGGCGTGGGCGTGCCGTAGTAATCGACCTTGACGCCGTCAAGGATGGCCGGGTTGGCACGGGCGGTGCGGATGCGGGCAAACTCAGCCTCCAGCACCTCGACCGCCTTGTTCATCCGGCTGCGGTATTCGGCATATACTTTGTCTAGCATATCAAACTCCCGATTCGTTTCCCCCGGACGATGTCCAGGATTGCTTTGGGCCGGTTGACGGCAAAGACCACAATCGGAATCCGGCGCTCCATGCAGAAGGCGAACGCGGTCAGGTCCATCACCCTCAGCCGCTGCGCCAGCGCCTGCTCAAAGGACAGGCGGCGGTAGAGCCGGGCCTTCGGGTTCTTCTCCGGGTCGTCGGAATAGACCCCGGCCACGCGGGTTGCCTTGAGAATCGCATCCATGCCGAGCTCGGCCGCGCGCAACGCCGCCGCCGAGTCGGTCGAAAAGAACGGATTGCCGGTGCCGCCGGAAAGAACCAGTATCCGACCCGAAGCCAGCTCGGCCCGCGCCTGCCACAGGTCAAAGACCCGCACCGTACCCGGCACGCCAACGGCAGCGAAATGACCCACCGGCACGGTGCGACCGAGATACTCGGTCAGACGCAGACCGTTGACAACCGTGGCGAGCATCCCGGCCTTGTCCGCCGTGGCCGGGTCGGCATCGCCGGCGTCCCGGCCCCGCAGGATGTTACCTCCGCCGACGACGACCGCGACCTTCACCCCAAGACGGCGACAGGCCCGCAACTGCTTCGCAATCGACTCGA
>CAZQFS010000118.1:7261-8940 GCA_964592755.1 uncultured bacterium
CACTCACCCGACAGTTTTATCAGGACCGATGCGTAGCGCCGACTACTCACCCAGCTTGAAGCGGGCAAAGCGCTTGATGACGATGTTCTCTCCGAACTTGGCGATGGTCTCCTTGAGATAGTCGCCGACCGACTTCTCCGGCGTCTTCACGAAAGGCTGTTCGAGCAGGCAGACGTCGGCGTAGAACTTCTCGAGCTTGCCGAGGACAATCTTCTCGATGATGTTGGCCGGCTTGCCCGACTGCGTCACCTGTTCCTCGTAGATGCGCTTCTCGCGGTCAACGACCTCCTGTGCCACGCCTGAACGCTCAATCGCCATCGGGTCGGCCGCGGCGATGTGCATGGCAATGTCGCGCACGAACCTTCGGAACTCCTGATTACGGGCCACGAAGTCGGTCTCGACGTCAATCTCGACCAGCACGCCCAGACGCTCGCCCGGATGGATGTAGGCATCAACCACGCCGGCCGCAGTCGGCCGCTCGGCCTTGCGCGCGGCCTTGGCGATGCCGCGTTTGCGCAGGACCTCAATCGCCTTCTCGATGTCGCCGCCGGTCTCCGCCAGCGCGGTCTTGCAGTCCATGATACCGGCTCCGGTGCGCCGGCGAAGGTCGGCTACTCTGTCGGTCGCCTGACTCACCTTACCTCCTCGACTTCAGCGTCAAACTGCTTGCGGCCTTCCATCACCGCATTGGCGATGGTGGAAGTGACGAGCCTGATTGACCGCAGGGCGTCGTCGTTGCCCGGGACCGGGAAGTCAATCCCCTCCGGGTCGCCGTTGGTGTCAATCAGCGCGATAATCGGAATCCGGACGCGCCGGGCCTCGGCTACCGCGGTCGCCTCACGCACCGGGTCCACCACGAAGATACCGCCGGGCAGACGGTCCATCTGCCGCAGACCGCTGAACATGTGCATCAGCTTCTTATGCTCGCGCTGCAGCAGAATCGCCTCTTTCTTGGTGCTGGCTCCGTACTGGTTGTCGTTTATCATCCGCTCCAACTGGGCGAGGCGGTTTATCCGGCTGGCCACGGTCTCGTAGTTCGTCAGCAGCCCGCCAATCCAGCGCTCGGTTACGTAGCACGAGCCGCAGCGGGTCGCCTCTTCCTCGATTATCGGCCGCGCCTGCTGCTTCGTGCCGACGAAAAGCAGGTCTTTGCCGGTCTCGGTCAGCTTGCGGGCCGCATCGTAGGCGGTGCGCAGTCGCTCCAGGCTCTTCTCCAGGTCAATGATGAAGATGCCCTGTCGCTTGCCGAAGATGAACGGTTTCATCTTCGGATTCCACCGACGGGAGTGGTGCCCGAAATGGACACCGGCCTCGAGCAGTTGTCTGAGCGTTAGCGTTTGGTCCACTGGAAGCGTTTCCTCCTCTTGGCCAGACCGTACTTCATCCGCTCCTTCTCCCGCGGGTCGCGTTTCAGCAGCTCGGCGCTGCGCAGGGTCTTGCGCAGGTCGGGGTCGTAGTCAACCAGGGCGCGAGCCGCACCGAGCGCGACCGCGGCTGCCTGAGCCGACAGACCGCCGCCCGTAACGCGACAGCGGAGTCCGAACTGCCCGGCCAGCGCCGTGGTCTTAAGTGGCGCGAGCGCGGCCGAAACCAGGTCGGCGCGGCCGAAGTAACTGTCAAGCTCACGGTCGTTGACCGTGTTCTCAGAACCGCCTCGCACCAGCCAGACCCGGGCGGTG
>CAZQFS010000119.1:0-8778 GCA_964592755.1 uncultured bacterium
CAGTGCCGACGTTGCCGTCGAGGAGGGTGGTAACGATCTCTTGGCCCCATACAATTCGACCCGTCTGAGACTGGTCCGGCCTGCCGGACTTGACCGTGCCTGTCCGTGTGTTACCCTTAGAGCCAGAGCGAGAACAAGCGGACCGTGGAAGACCGGGTGCTTCCAGAAGCACGAACGGTTGCCGCCCAGATGCGTCGGCACAGGGAAAGCCGTGTGAATCGGCTGCGGTCTCACCCACTGTAAGCGGCCCTTCTATGACCTGCTCAAGCCACTGGCTCGATGCCGGGAAGGCAGCAGGAGCTGCCGCAAGCCAGGAGACCTGTCCACTGTCCTCAAAGCAGCAGTTCAACCTGTGAAGCAAAGGAGAACGACTGTGCACAGAAGTCCAGAGTCAGAAGTCCGAGGTCCGAGTTTCCCTGTCCGCCGGCACACGGCGGCCGAGTTCGCGTTCGCCATCCTGGTCGGGTTTGCGCTGGCCCAGGCGGTCACGTTCGAAGGAGTGGTCCTTGATGTCTACTCGCACGAGCCGGTCCCGTATGCCGAGGTGTGGGTCGAGGGGAGGGAACCGATGCTGGCCGACAGCGCCGGCCTTTTCCGGGTGGAGGCCGATTCCCAGGTGCTCAACCTGTCGGTATCGAGAGTCGGCTACCATCCCTTGGAGCAGCACGTCCGGGCAGGCGCGGTGGTCCGGGTCTATCTACAGCCCAAGGTGCTGGGGCTCGGCCAGGTGACCGTTTCCGCAGCCCGTACGCCTCTGCCTCTGGGCCGGGCCGGCGCAGTGCGGGTGCTCGACCGCAACCGGGCATGGACCGGCACCAGCACCGACCCGGCCGAGGCGGTGCGGCACGTCTCGTCGGTCTTGGGCCGCGATTATGCAAACTACACCTCTGTCAGCTTGCGCGGGACAGGAGCCGAGCATACGCTCGTCGCACTCGACGGCGTGCCTCAGAACTCGGCACAGAACCCTGTATTTGACCTGTCCACCATGCCCCTGAACGCGGCCGAACGACTGGAGATTGTCCGTGGCGGTGGCTCGGCCGTATTCGGCTCCAGTGCCGTTGGCGGCGTCGTAAACATCATCACGCCCACGCCCGAGCGGCTCGGCGCAGAGATTGGCGGCAGCCTGGGTTCGTTCGGCCGGCGCGCGGTTGACTTTCGGCACACACACTGGGTTGCGCCGCTTGGCTACCTTGTCGCCGGCCAGTTCTACTCGTGCCGCAACGACTTCACCTGGCGTGATTCGCTCGACACCATGCACACGATGCGCAATTCCGACCTGCTCCGGCGCGCCCTGCTGGCCAAAGGCCGTCTCGCAACCGGGCCGCACAGCGCGGAGCTGCTCGGCGAGTTCAGCGCCACCGAACGAGGAACGCCCGGCACGACCGACTGGCCCTCAGACAGCGCGCGTCGTGACGACACACGGGGTCAGCTCATCGGCCGGTACTCGTTTCATCCGGCAACCTTCCTGCGCGGTGCGGCGCGCGTCCACTACTTGCGGTCATGGCAGAACTACCGCGACCCGGCATGGTTCACCAATGATACCCACCAGATGTCCGTTGCCGGGGCCGCGCTCGACGCGTCCGCACAGGTGACTCGCCACGTCGACCTGACCCTGGGCGGCGAGGCGACGCAGGGGAATCTGCGCAGCACCGCAGTCGGCTGGCCCCGGCGCAGCATCCTTGCCGGCATCCTGCAGTTCCGCGTGCAGGCGCTGGGCTTCGACGTCGTGCACCTGCTGCGCTACGAGTGGCTGACCAGCGCGGCGACCCTGCTCGATTCCAGCCACCGTCGTTCGGTCCAGCGTGTGCTGAGCCCGAAGGTCACGGCAACGTACTCCGGCCTGCCGATGCTCGACCTGTACACCAGCATGGGGCGTTCGTTCCGCGCCCCGAGCTTCAACGACTTGTACTGGCCGGCCGATGCATACGCCTGCGGCAACCCAAGGCTCAGACCAGAGACCGGCACTTCCTACGAGCTAGGAGCCAAAGCCCGTCCGTTGCCAGGACTCTTCTGCCACGCGAGCGGCTTTCTCAGTTTTCTGACCGAACTCATCCAGTGGCAGCCGGACAGCCTGTTTCGTTTCAGCCCGGTGAACGTCGCCCGCGCCCGGATACTCGGCGCAGAACTGGAGCTCGGATACGAAGCTGGTCCGGTCCGGGTCGAGCTCGATGCGGCCCTGACCCGCGCGGTCAGTGACAGCCTGGAGCTCATCTACCGGCCGCGTCTGGCCGGTGGAATCGGGTGCTCGTATCGGTTTCCGTTGCCGGCCCTTGTGCCGCGTCTCGGGCTCAGGGCAGGCTACACCGGCGCCCGCTGGGCCGACCCGACCAACACGACTTCGCTGCCGGCTTTCGCGACTATTGATGCCGAGCTGAGAGTCAGGCCGAGACTGGGTCGCGTGCGACTGGATGCGGGAGCCGGTGTCCGCAACCTGCTTGATACGAGCTATGAGACGACGCACGGCTATCCCTGTCCGGGCCGTAACTGGTACGCGGAACTTGGTCTCGCGCTCTAGCAAGGGACATGACTTGTTTCCAGAGTGGAATCGGGATTGTGTCCCCTGGTCCTATTCGCTCTGACCCGAATCCGCCACCGCCGGGTGAACCGGCCCGACCGGGCCCTGCAATTGCGCCAGGTAGCCGGCCTTGAGCCGCTCGAACTCGGGCATGTCCTTTTTCGCGACCGGCTCGGCCCGGGGCGGGATGACCTTGAGCGGATTGACCGGCCGACCACCTTGATGCACCTCGAAGTGAAGGTGCGGACCGGTGGCGAGCCCGGTCGAGCCGACATAGCCGACAGTCTGGCCCTGACGGATGCTCCTGCCGCTGCGTATGCCCGGGCCGTAGCGCGACAGGTGGCCGTAGCGCGAAACCAACCCACCCGAATGGCGGATTTCGACCAGGTTGCCGTAGCCGCCCGACCAACGTGCCTTGGTCACCGTGCCGTCGGCAATCGCGGACACCGGCGTGCCGGTCGGGGCACCATAGTCCACGCCGTGATGCCGACGATAGGTTCGCAGGATGGGGTGAAACCGGTTGCCGAAGTGCGACGTCACCTTGGCAAAGGTCAATGGTGAGCGGAGCACGGTCTTTCTGAGCGACTGGCCCTTCTCGTTGTAGTAGTCCCAATGTCCATTCGGCGCCCGGAAGTAGAAGCCGTAGAAGTTGCCGGTCTGACCACGGTAATGGACCGCGTGAATCCGGCCGTTGCGGTAAAAGGCAGAGTCAACGTAGCATCGGTCGAGCAGCAGCTCGAATGAGTCTCCTTCGTTGCACTCGGTCAAGAAGTCAACCTCGTAGGAGAGAATCTCGGCGAACTGCACGACCAGGGCAGGCAGCTCTCCCTGTTCAATCATCGAAGTCCAGAGCGACCCTTTGATTACGCCGCGCACCACGGCCCGCAAGGTGTCTACCGGCCGGGTCTTTCTCTCTGCGGTCGCGCCCGAGGAGTCAAAGGTCACGGCATAGCTCGTGACAAGGTCTTTGTGGTACTCGAGGCCGGTAAGACTGAGGCCGCGATACTGAAGGGTCACTTTCTCTCCCGGCTTCATGTTGCGGAAGTTGAACTCGGTTCGGGCCAGGGCCGAGTAGGTCTGGTTGATAAGCTCGGCCGGGATGCTCCAGCGGGCGAGCACCGAGGCGAGTAGTTCTTTGCCGGCCAGACTATCCTGGGCAGAGTAGCTCGAATCGGCACAGGGCAGGTCCGGTCCACACGCTGGCCGCGGTCTCACCGCTGTTCTTGCAACAAAGAACCCTCCTACCAGCAAGACGCAGCCGGCGACGACAAACAGCACGGTCCGCCGCGTATGCGGTTCGGGTTTCTGCATTCCGTCTTCCGGGTTCGGCGGTGTCCCGGGCGTCTGTTCCTGCTCCATGCGTTACTCCACGATTTCTATCTGCCCCGGGTCGGTGGCGATTATCTCCGGGGCTCCTTTGTATTCTTTCACGATGCCGGTCACGCGCACGCGGCGTTTCTTGTAGTGGTCCTCAGGGTGCGGCGGGAACTTGTTGAAGTCCTGGCGGAAGATTGCCACGCTGAAGTGCTTCCGGTAGTCCTGATGGAAGTTCAGATGGCAGACTTTGCCTGAGTTGTAGGTCGCCACGACCGTACCTTCGACGGTCACCAGTCGCCCGACAAAGCTGCCTGCATCAAGCCAGGAAACCAGGCGCATTCCGGCTCCGAGCTTTGCCGACTCGGCCGCGACCCTTTGGTGCAGCATCTCCATTGTCGGCGGTGTGAACACGTTGAACGGCCAGAGGCCCCGGCCGATGCGCGCCGCCTCCTGTTCGAGCTTCGCCAGCGTGTCCTGGTAGCGAAGGCTGTCCTGGAAGCTGCGGTACGCGGCGTACCCCTTGCGCACCATCTCAAGGTTGACCATCGTGTCACCAGCGTAGACGTAGCGCAGCAAACGGCCGTAATGGTCCATGTCTGCGCCGTCAGGCTCCAGCCGCACCTTTCTGCCGAGCAAGTGCTTCTCCAGCATGTCTCGGGCTACGTCCCCGCCCGGCTGATACGTCTCCGGTGCGTCGATGCCGAGCATGCGGACGACCGCGCTGTCCTCGGTCTGAAACGTGTCGCCGTCATAGACCTGCACCACGAGCACCGGCCCGGCCCGGGCCACGGCCAACAGCACCAGCATGGTCAGCCTACCGCTAATCATGGCAGGTCGTAGTGCAGCCTGATTCCGGCCTTCAGGTCACGGACCACGGCTGAGGCCGGGCCAAGTTCGGCAATCGAGCCGACCCTGTCCGGCAACGATGCGTCACACTCCGGGCACTGCTCGTACGTGACCCGGTACTGACCGGCAACGGCCCAGCCCTCAAGCAAGGGCCTGCCCGAGCCGGAGCCGAGCACGCGCAGGTAGAAAGGGTCAGGCGTCTCGACTCTCACCGGCGAGACGCGGCTGCCGCACTTCGGGCAGTCTGCGTGGCTGCGAACCCAGGTTTCACGATGAGCCTTGTCCCGAACCTCTTCGGCCAGGTCCTGCGGCTCGTACATGAGCACCAGCTCGCGCGCGCCGTCCGGAGTGGTTCCAGACGCGGCCAGGAACCAGCATTGGTTAAGGTCGGGATTGCCTTCGTGAACCTCGCGCAGGAGCCGGTTTCGCTCGGCATGGGTTTCGGCTTCCACCTCGCGCCGCCGCTCGCGCCTCTCCCGGGCCAGGGCCTCGGCGTGCATCCTGTTTCGCCGTCGGGCCTCGTTTGCCTGGGCCTGAACCTCATCGTCCTGCTCGCGCCAGCGCGGGTTGAGGTAGACGATGAGCGCCTTGACGCGCGACAGGGCGCTCCGGTCGAAGTAGAGCACCACGGGCCAGGCAAATACGTACAGCAGTCCGCGCAACAGGCCGACCATTATGTCCAGCCAGAGCTCGGCCTTGAGACGGTACTCGCCGTCAACGTAGTACAGGCTCAGATGGTAGAGCACGGCCAGAACGATACCGGTGAGGAAGTACAGGGCCATGACGGGCAGGAAGAACGCCACCAGCCGGGCCGCGACGTCCTCGTTGAGTCCCATGCCCCTAGCGCAGCAGCCAGATGCTCGCGGCCATCAGGGCCATGCCGCTGACGATTCCGGCCACGCTGTGGTGTTCGTGGCCATAGGCGTAGGAACCGGGAATCAGCTCGTCGAACGAGATGAAGACCATGAGACCGGCGACTCCGGCCAGTACGTAGTTCAGAAACGTCGCGGTGAGGAACGGCAGGAGCACGGCCGCGGCGATGAGTGCGCCCGCGAGCTCGGCCGCGCCGGACAGCGACGACCAGGTCACGGCCTTGCGCCACGAACCGGTGGCGCAGTAGACCGGCACGGCCACGGCCAGGCCTTCGGGAATGTTGTGCAGGGCAATGGCCGCGGCAATCGCCAGGCCCAGGCCCCGGCTCTTGACCGCGCCGGCAAATGTTGCCATGCCTTCGGGCAGATTGTGAATCCCGATGCCGAGGGCAATCAGCAGCCCGGTTCTGAGCAACTGGTGCGGCGGCAGCCCTGCCCCGTGGCGCCGGCCGTGCCGATGCCCGTGACCGTGACCAGGCGCATCGTCGGCGCAGTAGCCGGGTCCGGGCGGCAGGCTGTGCTCACTGATGAACTCATGCGGTACGACTGCATCCACGAAGAACATGATGCCCATGCCGCCGAAGAAGGCAAGCATCGCGGGCAGGAACCCGATGCCGGCAATACTCTCCCGCAGCAGCTCGCCGAACGACACCAGCATCATCACCCCGGCCGAGAACCCGAGGCTTGCGGCCATGAACTTCGGCCCGGGCCGGCCGACCAGGAGCCCAACCAGGCTGCCGAGCGTAGTCGCGCCAGCGGCCAGGGTCGAAAGCACCAGGGCAAAGACAAAGTTCCCGTGCATCGCTAGCGTCCGCGTCCTGGCTTGTGCCGGCCGACGAACCGGGTCAACTGCCGCACCGTTTCCGGCGACAGCGCATGTTCCAGCCGACAGGCATCGCGCTCGGCCACTGCCTTGCTCACGCCCAGCACTTCATTCAGGAACCGGTGCAGCAACTGGTGCCGGCAGTAGACCGCTTCGGCCTCGGCTGCGCCCGCCTCGGTCAGCACGACTGCGCCGTACCGCTCGTGCTCGACCAGGCCGCGGCGCTCCAGTTGGGCCAGGGCCGTGACCACCGAAGGCTGAGTTACGGCCATGGCCAGGGCGATGTCCCTGACCCGTACCGGTTGCTGCTGTCGGCTCAGGACCAGCACCGCTTCGAGGTAATCCTCGGCGCTCTCGCCCAGCCGCACCGGGCCGCGCTGTTTCTTAGCTATGGCTAACATTATTAGAAGTGGCTAAGTCTAGTCGCGACGCCGGCCGAGTCAAGCGCGCACGTCTTCTCACCCAAAACCTCCTTGAAGCTGTGCCGCCTGGCCGGGGCGAAAGCCCGCAGTGCTCTGCGAGCGCCGGTCCGGAACCGGGCAACCTGCTCATGTGCCAAGCACAGATTGAACCCCACGCCGTGTGCCTTGTGGGGCCGCTCATGTACCTTCTTCAGGAGTACTAACTCACGGCTTGGGGTGATGACGGCTGTCGTCCGCCCGGAAAGACCCAGGCGGCTTTGCGCGATGCGCGAGAGACAGCCCATGATAGTAATTACTATCATGCGGGTTGAGGCCGCAGCAGGAACCTAAGATTCGTGTGTTCAAGCGGTTGCGTGGACAGAAGGCGTTTGACCCTCTCCGGTTCCCCCCACGGTCTGCGTAATGACCATGCGTGGCATGTCTGGTGGCGCGATGGCGGTGGCTTTTCGCCCGGCTTTGACGCCGGCGTGTCCTGGAGCGTTGCTCGCCGCGATGCCTGGCGCGATGGCTGAAGCATAAGCTCAGGCAGGTCCTTGAGCAGTTCAATGGGCTTTTGAGCCGGCAGTTGTCTGCCTGAGTGACCAGGCGACTCAAGCTGCGGTCGTTACGGCCTCGGTTTCGGCTTTCGCGTCGGCGTTCGGGGTTCCGTCGCTGCCGGAGAGTTGCCTTCAGGATTCTGACGCGCTGCCCAAAGCGCGGGGCAGAAGCGGCTTTCCCGCGCTTCCTGAGTCAGGCATCAGGAGTCAGGTGAGTTCGACCATCTTCTCCAGCGCGGCGCGTGCCCGAGATGCGATGTCTTCAGGCACAGTCACTTCGCCGACCTGGCCGGACAGGGCCGCAAGTACGTCTTGCAGGCCGGTGAGCTTCATGTTGCGGCAGAGCGCGGTACGGCGCAGCGGAAAGCAGTTGGTCCTGGGGTGCTCGCGCCGGACCCGATGGCACATGCCGGCCTCGGTGCCGAGGACGACCGCATCGTGCTGCCCGGCAAGGCGCAACATGCCCGAGGTGGAGGCGACTTCGTCAGCCGCGGCGATTGTTTCGGGCCGGCATTCAGGGTGGACCACGACAAGTGCGCCCGGGTGTTTTTCGCGGGCCCGGGCCACGTCTTGGGGGGAGAACTGGGCGTGGACATAGCAGAATCCATCCCAGGGGATGATGGCCGCAGGCGATGAGCCGCAGAGGCAGGGTTCTGACAGAGCCGTAAGGGGACGGCCGGTCGCGGATGCGACATAGGCGGCAAGGTTGCGGTCCGGGACAAAGAGAATCGGACGGTCAGGGGGTAGGGAGTTTACGACCTTGACCGCGTTGGCTGATGTGCAGCAGACATCGGACTCAGCCTTGACTTCGGCCGGGGTGTTGACGTAGGCAACGGTCAGCACCGGTCCGAGTTCGGCCTTTTTCCGGCGCAGGGCCGAGGCCGAAATCATGTTCGCCATCTCGCACCCGGCGTCAGGCCGGGCGAGCACGACACGGGCATCAGGGTTGAGCAGCTTTGCGGTCTCGGCCATGAATCTGACGCCGGCAAAGACGATGAGCCCGGCGCGGGCCTCGTGCGCGCGGCGGGCGAGCTCGAGCGAATCGCCGATGTGGTCGGCAACCTCATATACCGCGGGAACCTGATAGTTGTGGGCGAGGATGACCGCGCCGAGCCGGGACTTGAGTCGCCCTATTTGGGTCTGGAGTTCACGTTCCGCGGATGGAGCGGTCATCGTGGTCGTTGGCCGCCGCGGGGAAAGGGACGCCTTGGGCGGCGTCCCCGGCTGCCCGGACCGGATGGATGCTCGACCCGGCGCGCTGGCGGCTGCCAGAACACGTTCTCGTCCAGAATGTGGATGACCTCGATTCCCGACCGGGCAAGCTGGTCGGCGATGAGCCGACGATGACAGAACTCCGGACTGCGTTCAGAGCAGAGGATGCAGCAGACGCGCGTGAGCGCCTTGTGGCGGATGATTTCCACTCCGCGACGGAATGCATCTGAGCCGA
>CAZQFS010000120.1:0-8746 GCA_964592755.1 uncultured bacterium
GCAAGGAGCTGGAGCCGACCGATGCCGAGCGCGTGTTTGGCCGAGCACTCCTGAACCTGAAGGTCGCCATTGAGGAGAGCCGTGCCCAGGTGACCCACGACCCGCTGCCCGAGGTGATGGCCGACGACCGGCAACTGGAGCAGCTCTTCCAGAACCTGGTGGGCAATGCCATCAAGTATCGGGGCGATGAGCCGCCGCGCGTCCACGTCTGTGCCGAGAGAAGCAACGGGAGCTGGATGTTCTCAATCAAGGATAACGGCATCGGCATCGAGCCGGAGTACTACGAGCGCATCTTCCAGATTTTCCAGCGGCTCCATACCAAGAAGGAGTACTCCGGGACAGGCATTGGGCTTGCGGTCTGCAAGAAGATAGTTGAGCGTCATCACGGAAGAATCTGGGTCGAGTCCCGGCCCGGACAAGGGTCGAACTTCATGTTCACGATACCAGCAGAAGGAGCATAGCATACCATGAACGAAGAGTGCAGTGGCCGGCCGGTCGAGGTGCTTCTGGTTGAGGATAGCGAAGGCGATGTCAGGCTCACTCGGGAGGCGTTGAAAGAAGCCAAGGTTCACAACAACCTGAGCGTGGTCAAAGACGGCGTCGAGGCGATGGCGTTCCTGCGGCGTGAGGGAAAGTACTCCGCCGCGCCCAGGCCCGACTTGGTTCTTCTGGACCTGAATATGCCGAGAAAGGACGGCCGTGCCGTGCTGGCCGAGGTCAAAGCTGACCCCGAGCTGCGACGGATCCCAGTCGTCATCCTGACTACGTCCAAGGCTGAGGAGGATATCCTGCGCAGCTATGACCTGCACGCCAACAGCTACGTGACCAAGCCGGTTGACTTTGAGCAGTTCATGAACGTGGTGCGGTCAATCGAGGACTTCTGGCTGACCGTGGTTAAGTACCCGAACAACTGAGCGCGGGGAGGGCATCTGAGCCAAGCGACTATCCGACTACTACTGGTTGAAGACAATCCGGGCGATGCCCGGCTGCTGGCCGTGCTGCTTGAGGAGGCGGGCGGAGACGAGTTCGCCGTGACCCACGTGGAGCGGCTGGCCGATGCGGTCCGGGCGCTCAAGGCCGAGAAGTTCGATTCGGTGCTGCTCGACCTCTCCTTGCCTGATTCGAGCGGCATGGACACGGTGCGGACCGTCCGGGCTGCAGCCGGGCTGACGCCAATTGTCGTCATGACCGGGCTGGATGATGAGCAGAAGGCACTCGAAGCGCTGCGCTGCGGGGCCCAGGACTACCTGGTCAAGGGACAGCACGATGGCAAGCTGCTGGTGCGGGCGCTGCGCTACGCCCGGGAACGGGCACGCATCGAGACCGCGCTGCGCGAGAGCGAGGAGCGGTTCCGCCGGTTCTTCGAGAATGACCCGGAGTACTGCTACATGGTATCGCCCGAGGGACAGATTCTCGACGTGAACCAGTCGGCGCTGTCGGCGCTTGGCTACGACCGCGAGGAGCTGCTGGGCCGACCCATCAGTTCCGTCTATGCGGCGGAGTCGAAGGCACGGGCCGAGGAGCTGATGGCCCGCTGGCGCGAGACCGGGCGGCTGGCGAATGAGAGCATCACGGTGGTCACCAAAGGCGGCGTGTGCCTGGATGTGCTCCTGAGTATGTATGCGGTGCGCGACGACACCGGCACCGTGGTCCATTCGGTGTCGGTGCAACGGGACATCACCGAGCTGCGGCGGGCCGAGGAGCTCCTGAAGCACTCAGAGGAGCGCTACCGCTCGACGCTGGACGGTATGATTGAAGGCTGTCAGCTCATCGGCGCAGACTGGACCTACGTCTACGTCAATCCCGCGGCTGCGGCCCAGGCCCGAATGCCACGTGAGCAGATGGAGGGGCGACGGATGTCCGAGGTCTATCCGGGCATCGAGCAGAGCCCGCTCTACGCCGTGCTTCAGGAGTGCCTGAAACAGCGGGTGCACCGCCGGCTTGACTACGAGTGGACCTATGCCGACGGCAGCTCAGCCTGGTTCGAGCTGAGCATCGAGCCCGTTACTGACGGCCTGTTCGTGCTCTCGCTCGACATCACCGAGCGGAAACGGTTTGAGGCGGTCCTGCGTGAGAGCGAGGAGCGGTATCGGGACCTGTTTGACAACGCCAGCGACATGATTCAGAGCGTTGGCCCGGACGGTCGGTTTCTCTACACGAACAATGCGTGGCGCAAGGCTCTGAGCTACACCGACGAAGACCTCGCGCAGCTTACCCTGTTCGATGTGATGGCGCCGTCGTGCCGCGAGATGTGCATCGAGCGGTTCAAGGACGTGATGAACGGCAAGCAGATGGACGGTGTCGAGGCGACATTCATTGCCAAGGACGGCACTGAGGTCGCGGTCGAGGGCAGCGTCAACTGCAGCTTCCGCGAGGGCCGCCCGGTGGCGACGCGCGGCTTCTTCCGCAATGTCACAGAGCGCCGGCGGGCCGAGGAAGCGCTGCGGGCTGTGCAGGAGCGGCGTGAGCAGTTGGAAGCAGTGGTCAGCCGCAGCCCGGCGGTAGCCTTCAAGTGGCGGGCCGATGATGCGCTGACGGTGGAATTCGTTTCCGACAACGTCCGCCAGTTCGGCTACTCACCCGAGGACTTCACCAGCGGCCGTGTGCGGTACGCCGACATTCTTCATCCGCATGACCGGGCGCGCGCCATAGACGAGGCACGTCAGTACGTCGAGGCCGGTGTCTCGGACTTTGTTCAGCAGTACCGGATTATCACTGAGTCGGGTGACGTTCGCTGGGTTGAGGACCGGACATGGGTGCCGCGCGAGCCGGACGGCACAATCGTCCACCACCAAGGAATTGTCATCGATATCACCAGCCGCAAACAGGCAGAGCAGGAGTTGAGGGAGAGCGAGCGGCGTTTCCGCGAAATCATGGAGAATGTCGAGCTGGCCGGCGTAACACTTGACCCGACCGGCAACGTGACGTTCATCAATGACTTCCTTCTCCGACTGGCCGGCTCGTCTAGAGACGAGGTCATCGGTCGGAACTGGTTTGACCGGTTCGTTGCCGAGCCCGAGCGGCCGGCCCGACGGATGCGTTTCCTGGGCAGGGTCCAGGGCGATGGTGCGCCGTATCGTCACGAGAACGAGATTGTCACCCGCGCCGGCGAGCTGCGTACGGTGTCGTGGAGCAGTACGTTTCTGCGTGACGGTCAGGGCAGAATCTGTGGTGTAACGAGCATCGGCGAGGACGTTACCGAGGAGCGCCGAACCAGAGCCGAGTTGGCCGCGAAGAACGCCGAGCTGCTCCAACTGAACGAATTCAAGAACCAGATGCTGGGGATGGCGGCCCATGACCTGCGCAACCCGCTGGCAGTCATCCACACCGCGAGTAGCTTCCTGGTCAGCGATTCACCCAAGACGCTGAGCAAAGAGAAGCAGGCCGACTTCCTGCGCCGGATTCACGCTAACAGCGAATTCATGGTCAAGTTGATTGACGACCTGCTCGACGTGGCGCGGATTGAGTCGGGCAAACTGGAGCTGGAGCTCGAGCCGACTGACCTGTGTCAGCTGATTGACGACAGCCTTGGTATCAATCGCGTGCTGGCTGAGCAGAAGAATATCAACCTGCAATTCGCGGCGGAGTGCGTTATACCTCCGATTCCGCTGGACCGAAACAAGATGTCCCAGGTCATCAATAACCTTGTCACCAACGCGCTCAAGTTCTCGCAGTCGGGGACCGGTGTTCGGGTCTCGGCCGCACGCGAGAATGGTCGGGTCGTGGTCGCGGTTGCTGACCAGGGGCAGGGCATTCCGGCGGACGAGCTCTCCAAGCTGTTCCGGCCATTCGGCAAGACGAGTGTGCGCAGTACTGCAGGGGAGAAGAGCACCGGGCTGGGACTGGCGATTTCGCGCCGGATTGTCGAGGCGCACGGCGGGCACATATGGGCCGAGAGCGAAGTCGGCAAGGGCTCAGTCTTCAGCTTCTCGCTGCCGGTCGGTTCGAGTTGAGGCAGAACCGCCGGGCAGAGCACGGGAAATCGGAGACAGTCCTGTCCTCGGCCGTACCGGCTGTCGCACAACAGAGTCGAACCATCATCGCAGTCGGTCAGGGAAGCGACACAGCAGCAAAGGCCCGGAGTTGCCTCCGGGCCTTTGCTGGTCGCATCGAAACGACTATCGCAGTAGGACGGCCTTGGTGGTTCTGAGTCCAAGGTCGGTCTCGAGTCGGTACAGGTAGGTGCCGTTGGCCATCGACCGTCCTTCGTCATCTGTCCCGTTCCAGACCGTCGTGTAGGTGCCGGGTTCGATGACCCTGTCGGCCAGCGTTCTGACCAGCCGACCGCCGACGTCATAGACCGCCAGCCTTGTCCTGCCAGCAGCTGGAACCTGCCAACGGATGGCGGCTGACCGACGTACCGGATTGGGTGCAACTGCCAGACTCATGGCGCTCGGAACAAGACTCGCGCCAAGTTCGTTTTCCGCCACACCGACGTTAGGTGGGTCGGTGGTGAACTTGATGGCTCGGCCGGCAATAATCGGTGCCGCGCCGCGGTGGTAGGCCCCATCGAAGAGTGCCTGAATCGCAATCTGCACAGACGGGTCCTGTTCACCGACCGTGGCCGAGCTCGTCTGGTTTGCGGTCAGATACTGAAGCATGAACTCGCAGTTGCCGTCAGCCGCGGCCATGGTCGTGTCGTAGAGAATCACCTGATTCTTATCGAAGGTCGTGCGGCTGGAGTAGTAGGCGACTGAGTCCCATTCGATGATGAATTGATGGTTGGCAGCATCGTGGTAGTACCAGACCCCGCCGCCGGTCGGTGGATACAGGTCGTCCCAGTTGACGCACAGTGCTCCGGGAATCGTGGTCGCGGGCAGGGCGGTGTTGGTGTAGGTCGATGTGGTCGTGTAGCCGGGTGCAACCCAGCCGTTGCCGCAGATTGAGACCTGGGTGAAGTTCTGGTTGTAGAATCGGAAAGGTCCAAATGAACTGGGCAGGTCCACGACTACGGTCTGGTCGTCGGAAAGGGTCAGTCGCGTGCCAAGGTTGCGGATTTCGACCCAGTTGAAGCTCGGGCGCTCGGTGTAGAAAGTATCCACGTTATCGTACGCCCAGTACAAGGCCGGGGTGCGAGGTCCGTCCGGAATCGGGTCAGTGGCTCGAATCTCGCCGACCATAATACTGAACGGCAGAGTCTGGTTCAGCCCGCCGGCACTAACGAGGAGCGTACAGGGGATACGCGTTTCCGGTGCCATCGCCAGAGTGCGGACCGTGAACTGGTCAAGCCCGTTTGCGCCGGTACTCTCGGCCGGGATGGTACCGAACGCTCCGAAGGAATCGGTGACAAGCATCCGGTTGTCCCCGGACCTGAGTACGGCCATGACGTTCTGGGCGTTGCCGAATCCGGTGTTACGGAGAGTAACGACCAGGTTCGCAGTTTCGTTCGGGTCGAGCCGGCCGTTGCCGTTGCCGCCCTGGACCGTGTCAAGGGCAAGCACGCTGACGTAGGTCAGGAACGGAGCGCCGACCCGGACATACAGGCGCGAGTTCCAGACCGAGTCGACCGCGTCGCGACATTCGAGGTCAAACCGAATCAGGTGACCATTGGTGCAGGCCGGAGCAACCGCGAACCGATACCCGTTCGGCCCGGTGAAGGCCGAGTCATGCGCGCCGACGTCGCCGAAGGTCTTGAGCGAGTCCAGCATCGAGGTGAACACGTCGGCGGTTCGGAGCTTGCCGACGAGTGACCGGGCCGCAGAGTCGCCATGATTCTTGACCCAGAGCGGCAGCTTGATGGTTTCACCCGGATTGACCGAGCCGTCGCCGTTGCCACCCGGAGGCGAATCGTTGATGACATGACGGAGGTAGACGACGTAAGGTGTGCCCGACGTCGCGGCGAGGCAAGTACCCTCGAACGGCAGCATCGGCGTATGAGGCGTGGACGCAGCGTGGCCGTCCGAGGCCGTAATCGAGAACTCGCCCGGAGTGGTCGGGCTGACGTTGAGCGTAACGCTACCCGAGTTATTCGTGAACCCAACGACATAGAACTCGCCCGGCTTCCAAGCACAGACGCGCGCGCCGGAAACCGGTGCACCGTTGACCGTGACGCCGACATCGAGCGGATACGGTCCCACCGGCACGCGCGGCAGGTAGGTGACAGTTGGTGCAACCGGCTGGCCGCCGGACCAGACCTGCATCGCCGGGTCGCCCAGGTTCAGATACATGTAGATGTTGTCTGGATAGGGCGAGCCGGGCCAGTACTTGCCGACATAGGCGTCGATGTTGCATTGAATCCAGCCGATGTCCCAGGTCGGCAGCACATAATCGCGCACGCCCGGGATGTTGATGGTCCAGGTGTCGCACATCGAGCGGACGAGCGTCGAGCAGATGCCGGGGTTCGGATAGGTCGAGCTTGCCTGGGTTGCGGCCAACGAACCGACGCCGCCGCCCGGATACTTGCGCAGCCACGCTTCGGACAGGCAGGTCGTGTCGGAAATCGCACCGCAGTTGCAGGCGATGTTGTAGACCATCGGCGTCAGGTCGCCGTTGGTGAGCTGATGTACGTTCGAGATGTACCATGGGGCGCCGCCCGACAGCGCCATCGTGTACCATTGGTTATTGTCGCCGTGGCCACGGTAGGTCACAACCCCCCGACCTCGGTTGATGCGGGCGGCAATCGAGTCGTTACCCATGAACTGGCACATCAGGGTGTCGAAGTCGTACCGGTACCAGGCCATCGGATGCTGGTAGATACCGCGGATACAGCCCGAGTACTTGCCCGGGTATTGCTCAGAACAGGCGACGAGTTCGTGCCGGGTGAGCCAGTTCGCGGTCGCGGGCGGATCCTTCAAGAACTTCAATATCTTCTTCACCTGGTTCTCAAGGTCCTGGGCCGATGACGGAGACAGCCGGCTCAGACCGACCTCCGGGAAGTTGTCCGGCGTAGGCGGAAGCAGGTCTGAGTACCAGTAGTCGCTCATGCCGACCCCGCCCAAGGGCTGCATCGGAATCTCTCCGTACTCACCAACCAGCAACACCCAGCGTAGCTGAGCCGGAGTGTGCCGGTTGTACTCGGCACGGATTGAGTCCTTGATCTCCTGAGCGGTCCAGCTCGGCTTGTGGATGATTCTTGTCTCAACGCCACGTTTCTGGCGCCAGGCGATGAGCGAATCCTTGAGCCAAGGGTGGTTCCACCAGTTGTCGTGGGCAACGACCAGATACTCCACGCCCGGGTTGTCACCGTAGTCGATGGTGACCGGCAAGTGACGGAAGTTGTCCAGGTATCGGGCACAGTTCGAGGCAAACCAGGCAGGCAGACGTCTTGTCACATACGGGCCGCCGGCGTACTTGACGTTCACCCGGAACCGGGTGTAGACCTCAAGCTCCTGCCTGGCCGGGTTGTAGTGCACCGGGAACACCTGGATGTTGCCGATGGCGAGTTCACGCCAGGCGCCTGTCCCCATGACCTGGGCATCGAAGTCCGGATAGGAACCGTCCTTGGCGTAGAACGCCCGGTCAATAATGAATGGGTGGTTGCTGCCCTCGGTCGCCGGGGTCTGGTACGGGTACAGAACGATGTTGCCGAAGGTGCGACGGTCGAGAACCTCGACCGACACCTGAACCTGCGCGCCGTCCGGAATCCCCAGCAGGTACGAAAGTTTCGGCACTTGGGGTTTGCCGACTTCCAGCGCCGCCATCACGTCGCCGGGAATGTTGACAACGACGAAGCTCTCGCCGTCGATAACAATCGGCTCAGCGGTGACGCCAGGCAGTTCGACGTCAAGTATGGTTCCGGCGCTTGTGTTGCTGACGACCCGCGTGCTCGGGCGAGCCTCACGTCCAGTGCCAAGCCAGGCACCAGTCGAGACGCCCACGCACAACAGCGCCAGCAGGACGATGTTTCGTTTCATGATAGGAAACCTCCTGTGACTAGTGAATACGGACAAGGGGGCTGCCGGTGAACAGCAGCCCCCGAAGCGGATTCTTTGTGACCGGCCAAGCTAGCGGGTCAGAACGGCCTTCCGGGAGAGATTCCCGACCGAGCTGGTCAGGCGACAGAAGTATATACCGGAAGCCAGTTCGCGGCCGGAGTTGTCCCGGCCATTCCAGGCCACACTGTACGCGCCCGGTGCCAGCAGCTCGCTGCCCGAGTCAACCAGGTCGCGGACTACCCGGCCCGACGCGTCGCAGACCGACACGCGCACGCGTGCCGCACTCGGCAGCGAGTAGTTGAGCACGACCGAGCGCGAGAACGGGTTGCGTGAAGGCGCTAGTCCGAGCCGGTGGCTGCTCAGCACGTTCGCACCCTCGGCCAGGCCGGTGACGACCGTATCGGTTGTGAACTTGACCGCCCGACCCGGAACAACCGGCAGCGCGGCGCGGTGATACGCCGTGTTGTACAACGCCTGGATGGCAATCTGCATGGCTGGGTCTTGCTCACCGACCGTGGTCGAGCTGGTCTGGTTCGCGGTCAGATACTGGAACACGAACTCGCAGTTGCCGTCAAAGGCAGCCATGCTGGTGTCGTAGAGGATAATCTGGTTCTTGTCGAAGGTCGTGCGGCTGGAGTAGTAGGCGACTGAGTCCCATTCGATGATGAACCGATGGTTGGCAGCATCATGGTAGTACCAGACCCCGCCGCCGGTCGGCGGATACAAGTCGTCCCAGTTGATGCACAGCGCACCGGGCAGGGTCGTGGTTGGCAGAGTCGTGTTGCTGTACGCAGAGTTGGTCGTTGAGCCGGGTGCAACCCAGCCGTTGCCGCAGATTGAAACCTGGGTGAAGTTCTGGTTGTAGAATCGGA
>CAZQFS010000121.1:0-8722 GCA_964592755.1 uncultured bacterium
ATCAAACGGCACACCGAGGCCAGTTACATCTTCATCGGCTTCACCGGCCCGACCACGATTCCGGACAAGTTCCGGGTAGAGATGAAACACCGGGAGGGTCTGTTGCGCCTGGCGTTCATCGCCAAGCCCATCACCGTCGAGCCGGTGAAGGATACAACCGAACCGGCCGCTGTCTCCGAGCCGGTGCCGGAGGACGCGCCCGCGGCGCCGGAGGTGACCAGTGACTGATGCCGAACGCGGCCCGCGCGGTCCGAGTACCCCGCTTCGCCTGGGCAGCCTGAACGTCGTCATCCTGCTCGGCCGCGTCACCATGGACCCCGACCTGCGCTACACCCCCAAAGGTTCGGCGGTGCTCAGTTTCCGGATCGCGGTTGACCGGGCGTGGAAAGACAAGGCAACCGACGAATGGAAGCGCGACGCCTCTTTCTTCAACGTCAACATCTGGGGTCAGGCTGCGGAGCGCCTGAGCGAGACGATGCGCAAGGGCTCGGCCGTGCTTGTCGAAGGCCAGCTCCGCAGTCGCACTTATGACACCCAGTCAGGCGAGAAGCGGACGGTCGTGGAGATATGGTCCACGCGCACACAGGTTCTCGACAAGACCGGCACATTCGCCGAACCCGGCACGCCCTCCGGCCCGGGCGAGGAAGAACCGGATACGCCGAAAGACCAGCTCGACGACATCCCGTTCTAGCCCGAGCTTCCGGTGTGAGCTCGGCACGTCGGCTCGCGGCTCTCGCTCCCCGTACCCGACAGCCAAGCCGGAGCTCGGGTCTCTGCGGACATTCGTTCCGTACATCAGCCTGGGCCGTCTCCGTGCCCGGCAACGCGGGCAGCACGCTGGCCGACAAGACACGCAGGAAACAGCCGCTCAACCGGTCAGGTTGACAGCATCTGAGGACAACCTATAATTCTGTGTCGGCCGGCTTGGGCCGTCCCGACGTTATGATGAAGACATCGCGAAACACGCGAATCCGCCGAATGCCGTCGACAGACTACCCGGCCACGGGTCCTGAACCCGGGCGGGGGCAAAACCAGGATTCTGCAAGGAGGATGTAATGCGCAAGTTGGTTCTCGGACTGGCACTGCTTGCTGCTGCTGTCAGCGGCGATACGCTCCTGAGCGAGAGTTTCGACTCAACGTGGACGCCTAACTCGCCACCCGCCGGCTGGCGGATTTTCCACCACGATACGACCAATCAGGACTCAGACGACTGGCATCAGGAGAACGCCAACTTCCCGCCCTGGGACAGTCACCCGACGCCTTTCGCGGCCATCTATCAGAGCGCGGCGCCCGACTCATCGCCTGACTCGCTTATCTCTCCGGTGATAAGCTGCGCCGGATATCAGAACATCGTCCTCGTCTGCAGCACCTATTTCCTGCACACTGGCGACACCACCTTCCGGGCTGAAATCCGGTACTCTCTGGACGGTGGCGCGAGTTTCCCCGACTCCTGCATCCTCAAGCAGTATCAGTACGATAGCACGAACCTGCCGATTCAGGAGTCGCTCCATCTGACCTACGCCACAGGACAGCCGACCGTCGTCATCGCCTGGTTTTTCGAGGGCGACCTTGGCTTGATGCAGTGCTGGTACTTCGACGACGTGGAGGTGCTGGGTGACCCGATACCCCGCACCGACATCGCCTGCACGAGAATCACCACACCACCTGACACGATGCGCCCGGGCGAGCTGCTCCCACGGGTCTGGTTCCAGAACTTGGGCGACACCACGCAGTACGGCATCCCCGTGGCATGCAGCCTCTACGACAACGCGATGAACCCGCTGTTCTCTTGGAATGGCACGCTCGACAGCCTGCTGGCCGGTGCGCCGGAGCTGGAGTTCGCCTTCAACACGCCCTGCACCCTGGCCTTGGGCGATTACTACTTCAAGGCCTGGCACGAGGCGCCGTTCGATGACGACCGAACCAACGACACGCTTGACCGCAACTTCACGGTCGCCCCCCGCACCGACATCGCCTGCACGAGAATCACATCTCCGCTGCCGACGATGCGGCCGGGCAGTCTCATCCCCCGCGTCTGGTTTCAGAACCTCGGCGACACGAACCAGTACAGCGTTGCGGTTGCGTGCTCGCTCTACGACAGCACCATGACGCCCATCAACGGCTGGAGCGGCACACTCGACAGCCTGCTGGCCGGTGCGCCGGAGCTGGAAGAAGTATTCACGCCTGCCTACATGCTTGCGGTCGGCAGTTACTCTTTCAAGGCCTGGCATGAAGCTCCATTTGACGACGACCGGAGCAACGACACCCTGGGCCTGAGTTTCACCGTCACACCGCCCGGCAACGTCATCTTCGCCGAGGATTTCGACGCGTTCTGGTCAACCAATGCACCGCCGGCCGGCTGGCGGATTTTCCACACCGACACGGCAAATCAGAACACCGACGACTGGCACCGCAAGAACGCCGGCTTCACACCCTGGCTGAACCACCCGACCCCATTTGCCGGAATCTACCAGAGCCCCAGTCCTGACGCAACACCTGACTCGCTGATTTCGCCGGTCTTCAGTTGTGCAGGCTACCGCAACATCGTCCTGGTCTGCAGCACCTATTTCTGGCGTCTGCCAGGAGCAGACTACCGCGCCGAAATCCGTTACTCGACCGATGGCGGCATCACTTTCCCGAACGAATACGTCCTTCGGCAGTACCAGTTCGGCAGCAGCAGCTTCCCGGTTCAGGAGTCGCTGCGCCTCCGTCAGGCTGCCGGTCAGCCCAACGTCGCGCTCGCCTGGATATTCGAAGGCGACCTGGGCCAGATTCAGTGCTGGTATCTGGACGACGTCGAGGTCATCGGCGAACCGGCCCCGGAATACGACATCGCCTGCACCAGGATTGTCGAACCGCTGCCGATGATGTTCCCCGGCGACCTGACACCACGGGTGAGATTCAGAAACCGGGGCGACAGTGCCCAGTACAACGTGCCGGTGGCGTGCAGCCTTTACGACAACGCGATGAACCCGCTCTTCGCCTGGCATGACTCGATTGACACGCTTCTTCCGCTTTCGGCCGAAACCGAGAAGTTCCTCAATCCCCCATACCCGCTGCCCATCGGCGATTACTACTTCAAGGCCTGGCACGAAGCGCCCCTCGACGAGCGGCGCGACAACGACACGCTCGACCTGAACTTCTCGGTCTCCACCGTCAGCATGCTCGGCTACGACGACGGCTACGCCGCGACCTACCAGGCCTGGCCGGTCGGGCACTGGGGCTGGGGCGTCAAGTTCACACCGACCGCTTACCCGGTGTTCATCGAGTCGCTGATGGTCTATCTGGCCGCTCCGGCCAACCCGAATCACTGTCGGTATCAACTGGCCGTGGTCCGCCCGGACTCGGTCGGCAACCCGGGTGAGATGCTGCTCAAGACGCCTGTCCTGGATGCGACCCCGTCGGATACCGGCTGGCAGGCCGTGTTCATGGCCGACGTTGGAGAGCACCTGATAATCGAATCGGGCGACTTCTACGTGTTCTACCTCCAGGTGGGCGAGCCACCCGAGTGCCCTCGACTGGGCCGCGACAGCGCGCGCACTCCGGGCGTAACCTACTGGCAGTGTCGCGGCGGCAGCTACCGACCCGACTCGACCAACGGCGACTACATGATCCGAGTCTGGCTCGACAACACCGCTATCACCCCGCCTAACTACGACCTGCGTACGCTGGACGTGGAGTTCCCCGAGTACGACTTCGTCCGGCGGCCTTTCGACCGTCCCATGTCGGTCGCCGCGCGTATTCAGAACTTCGGCACGACCGACCTCATCGGTCTCAGTTTGCCGGTAACGTGCACGATATTCGGCGTCACGAGCGGCCGGCTCTACTCCAGCCAGCAGTTCTTCGCCGACATTCTCGCGGGCAGAGACACGCTGATTGTATTCCCACCCTGCACCCTGACGGTGGCCGAGCAGTGCTCGATAATCGTCTCGGTCTACAACGCTACCGCGCCGGACGACGAACCGGCAAACGACGAGAAGCGCTTTGCGACCGATGTCATCAAGGCCGCCCACACCGGCTCAAGCCCGCTCAACTACTCCTGGGTTGACTCGGACACAACCGCAGGACCGACCTACTCCTGGATTGACGCAACCGGTTTCAACATCGCCCCGGACCTCGGCGACGAATTGCGCATCAACATCCCGACCTACTTCTACTTCCCGTACTACGACAGCACCTTCAACTACGTATACGTCTCGGCCAACGGCTGGCTGTCAATGGGAACGAGCAACCCGGGCGGAACCGGCGATTCGCTGCCCAAGCGTCTGCCTGACGCTCCGGCGCCCAACCTGGCACTGTACCCTTACTGGGACAACCTTGCCATGGGCCGAGGATTTGGCAGCGGCTCTCTCCTCTACAAAACATTCGGCGTCGCGCCCAACCGCTACTTCGTCCTGACGTTCCAGGACTTCAATCGCATCGGTACGGACACGACCGACAAACTTGCGTTCCAGGTCATCATCAACGAGAACGGCATCATCACTTTCCAGTACAAAGATGTCACCTGTGGTGACCCGACCTTCGACTACGGCCGCATGGCAAGCGTCGGGCTTGAAGACGGCACAGGCACGGACGGGCTGAACTACCTGTATGCCCGGCCTCCGATGTCGACCGCGGTCAATGACCTGGCCAACCGGCTTGCGCCAGGACGGGCGATCAGCTTGTTCCGCATCCGGCGTGACGCAGCTTCGCTCGAGGTCGTCTCCCCCGAGGTGTTCGACTTTCCCGGGCCGCTCACGCCCCGAGTCAAGATTCAGAACTACGGAACGGTTGGGGACTCGATTCGCGTATTCGTCCGCATCGGCCCGGCCTACTCCTGGAATACGACCGTCACCGGGCTCGCCCCGGGCGAGAGCACCGTGGTCACCTGCTCGACCTGGTATGCCACGGTCGGCACCTATACCGCGGTCTGCTCGACCGGCATGGTCGGCGACGTGGACAGCTCAAACGACGTGGCAAGCAAGTACTTCACCATCTCGCACTGGGCTCAGCGCCCCAGCGTCCCGGAAGGATGGCGCCGGCGCAAGGTCAAGGATGGAGCTCTCGCCCACGCGTCGAGCACGAACCGGTTGTACGCGCTGAAAGGCTCCAATTCCAACGAGTTCTGGTACTACGACCCGGTCACCCGAACCTGGGATACACTGGCGCTCATGCCGACCGAGCCCTCGGGCAGCAAGGCCCGCGACGGCAACGACCTGACTTTCGACGCCACCTTCGGAACCGACGGCCGTATCTGGGCACTGAAAGGCGGCGGTCGTACCGACTTCTACTACTACGACATCGTGCGAGACAGTTGGGCACCTCGGAAGGCGATGTTCGTCAACAACCAGCAACTCGGTCGCATCTCACGCATGCCCAAGAAAGGCGCGGCCATTGCCTTTGTGCCAGGCCATTCTGCCCTGGGTGAGGTCTACGCCATTCCGGGCAACGGCAGCAGTGACTTCCTGCGCTACGACGCGGCCGGCGACACCTGGAACTTCCTCTACGACGGAACCGGCAACGTCATCGAGGTACCCTCCCTGCCCCTTCGCCGAACCAAGTGTAAGTTCGGCTCCGACTTGAGATACGACCCGGACCATGACAAGCTCTACGTTGTCAAGGGTTCGAATACGCTCGAGATCTACGGCTATGACCTGACTCTCGGGGCTTGGACCGACACGCTCGACGACGTCACTCTCCTGGGGCCAACGATGCGCAAAGTCAAGTCGGGTGCTTCGCTCGCCTACTGCGACAGCCACCTCTTCCTGCTCAAGGGCGGCAACACCCAGGAGTACTGGCGGTACGAAATGGCCTTCGACAGTTGGACCCGGATGACCGACATCCCGCGGGCCCTGACTGGCCGCAGTGTCAAGGTAAAACGCGGCTCAGCCCAGGCGGTTGCCGATTCCACCATCTTCTGCCTCAAGGGCTCGTATGGCCTTGAGTTCTGGGAGTACCTGCCGGCCGGCGACTCCTACCAGCCGCCGATGATGCTGACCCAGGCCGGCCGGCAAGGCGTGATGGCCGAGCCGACGCGGCTCAACCTCACGCGTCCCTTTGTCCGCGCGTTCCCGAACCCAACCCGCTCTGGCCTGTTCCTGGAGTACAACCTTACGGCGGCGTCGTACGTCCGGCTGCGGGTCTATGATGCAACCGGCCGCACCGTCCGGTACCTGGTTGATGCACCCGGGCTGCCTGGCCGGCACCGCGCGCGCTGGGATGGTACCGATGCCCACGGCCGCATTCTGGCCGGAGGTGTCTACTTCGTTGAGCTCAGAAGCGGCGACATCAGGCTGACCGAGAAGCTGGTCATCCAGCGCTAGACGCACGGTCGGTGATACCGTGTTCGCGGCGGGGCGGCTCAAGAGCCGCCCCGCCGGTCGTCACGCCGGACCAGCGAAAGACACCAACAGCCAGAGCAGTCACGCAGGGCGCAGAGGTAACTAGACCACACCGCCACTGTAGCCTGCTGACCGACGACTTCTTCCGCGAGGCGAGCGGGCATCAGCGACGACACAGCCGGGCGCGGATGAACTGCGGACGTAACAGCAGGAGGCCCGCGTGAGACACTGGCCGAGGTTGCCCTGACGGCAGACCAGGGCATCTCCTGCTCTCTGCGCCTGACCTCAACGAGCCGCTTCCTCTGCGAGTGCTGTTCCGGGCACGCAAGCATCGACCAGAGGCTTGCGATAAGCCTCGGCTGCCCCGGCCAGAACCGCACGCGCTTGACTTCAGACCGAGAGCCGGTATATTGAGCACGCAGTGATTCGGCACCACGACTGCCGGGCGATTAGCTCAGCTTTGGTTAGAGCGCTTGCTTGACATGCAAGAGGTCACCTGTTCAAGTCAGGTATCGCCCATACCTGGAGGTGTGAGGATTAGCTTCCCCACACCTCTCTTCAGTTCTGGGCGGTCATGAAGGAGAACTTTGCCCGGCTGTGGAGTCTGCAGCAGCTTGATTCCGAGCTGAAGACCCTGGCCGGCAAGCTGGAGGCAATCCCTGCCCGCATCGAATCCTTGAAGAAGACGGCCCTCGACGCGAAGCAGGAACTTGAGGAAACCCGGCGGGCAGTGGTCGAACGCCGCAAGCAGTACAAGCTGGCCGAGGTCGAACTGAGAGCAGCCGAGGACAAGGTCGCCGGCTACTCGGTGCAGCTCTATTCAGCCAAGACAAATGAGCAGTACAAGGCATTCCTCAAAGAAATAGAAACCCAGAAGAAGCTGAAGAGCGGAATCGAGGACCGGATGATAGTGCTGCTGGAAGAGACTGAGGCTTTGGACCAGAAGGCACGCACGGACGAACGCCGCGCCGCCGAGGTGGAGTCCGAACACCAGGAACGAATCAGGCTGCTGGAAGCCGAGCAGGCCGAGCTTGTCGCCGCCGTCAAAGAGCGTGAGGTCCAGCGGGCGGATATTGCCCGGTCCCTACCTGAGGAGCTGCTGAAGAGGTATGAACGCGTGAGGGCCAGCAAGGCGGGCATGGCCGTCGCCCCGATACGGAAGGAGCGTTGTTCCGGCTGTCTGAGTCCTGTCCCGGCCCAGCGGATAGTGGAAATCGACCGGGAGGACCGGGTCTACATCTGCGAGGCATGCGGCCGTATCTTGGTCGTCGCACGAGACTAGCCGGTTGACCGGCAGGCGTCCTTTGACCGGCTATCAGATCCAGATAGACGGTTCGTCGCGAAGCAACCCCGGCCCGGCCGGCATCGGCGTGCGCATCCTGGGGCCGGACGGCGTGGTCATCAAGGAAATCAGCCGCCCGCTCGGCGTCCGCACCAACAACCAGGCCGAGTACGAAGCGTTCATCTGCGCCTTGCAGGAGGCCGAGCTTCTGCCGACAGGCCCGGTTGTTGTCCGCACCGATTCGGAACTGCTCTACCATCAGATGGCCGGACGTTATCGCGTACGTCATCCCGGCATCAAACCGCTGCACGACAAGGCCCGGCAGCTCATGGAACGTCTTAACGTTACCCTGGAACTCGTCCCCCGCGAAGCCAATCGCGAGACCGACCGTCTGGCTCGCGCCGCGTCCGGACGCGCGAGTCGAGCAGGAATAGATGGCCCGGAAAGCTGAGCGTCCGACTCCACTGACCTGGCTCATGCCTCTGGGCACGCTGGTTCAGTTCCTGCTGCCCCGCTGGGCAATGGTCCCGGTCGCGCACGCCGCTGGTCGGCTGACCTACATACTGAATGCCCGCCAGCGTGCCCGGCTCGAGGCCAATTGCCGCCATATCCTCGGCTCCACAGCCACTCGTAAGCAGATTCGGCGCGTGGTTCAGCGCACCTTCGTCCATCTGGTGACAAACTACCTTGACCTGCTGCGTGTGCCGGTGCTCCGGCGTCGTGTGACCGGCCTCGTGCAGTTCGATTCCCGCGAACTCGACCGAGTTCTGGCGCAGGGCCGGGGCTGCATCATCGTCACCGGTCACCTCGGCAACTGGGACCTTGCCGGAGCGTTCCTCGCCGCACTCGGCTACCAGGTGTCCGCGGTCGTCGAACCGGTACCGCGCGGCTGGGAACGTACCTTCAACCGCTATCGCAGCGCCACCGCGATGGAGACAATCCCCATTCCCGAACACGCCCGCATCACCGCGGCCCTGCAGCAGCACAGGGTCCTGGCACTCGTTGCCGACCGGGACCTGACCGGCAACGGCATAACCTTGCCCGCCTTTGACGCCTTGACGACGGAGGAGACCGGCCGCCTGCTGGCCCGCAAGGCGCTGCTCAACCGCCAGACCGCCTT
>CAZQFS010000122.1:0-8713 GCA_964592755.1 uncultured bacterium
CCCCAGGAACTTGGCTGCCTTGCTCTTGTTGCCGCCTGCCCGGCGCAATGCGTCCACGAGCATCCGGCGTTCGACAGCGGAGAGTGTGTCTGCCGAATGGCTGTTGCTGTCAGGTTCGCGTGGGGCGGGCACGGGTTCGGGCAACTGGATATGCTGCGGTCCGATTTCGGTTCCGGCTGCCAGAATCACGGCACGTTCGAGCACGTTCTCCAGTTCCCGCACGTTTCCAGGCCAGTCATACTCGACAAGCTCCTCGGTGATTGAGGGGCCGAGCTCCCGGTTGTAACCGAGTCGGGCCAGGGTGTGCCTGGCCAGCGGCAGGATGTCGGCGCGGCGCTCACGCAGGGGCGGCACGTGAATGGGGAACACGGCAAGACGGTAGTACAGGTCTTCGCGGAACCTGCCCTGTCTGACTTCCTTGGCAAGGTCGCGGTTGGTGGCGGCGACGATGCGCGCATCCACCCTGACCGTCTGACTGCCGCCCACCCGGACAAATGTCCGCTCCTGAAGGAACCGGAGCAGCTTCACCTGGAGGGTCGGCGATATGTCACCGATTTCATCGAGGAACAGGGTCCCGCCTTCAGCCAGTTCGAGCCGTCCGAGCTTGCGGGCCTGGGCACCGGTGAAAGCCCCCTTTTCGTATCCGAAGAGCTCGCTTTCCAGCAGGTTCTCGGGCAGGGCTGCGGCGTGGACCACGACGAATGGCCGGGCCGACCTTCTGCTCAGACGGTGGACTTCGCGGGCAACAAGCTCCTTGCCGACCCCGCTCTCGCCGGAAACGAGTACGGTCGCGTCACTGGCGGCTACCTTGGCGATGAGTTCGCGCACGCGCGCCAGTCCGGCACTTGTGCCGACCATCTCGGCCATGCGGCCGGCCAGGGCCAGCTCCTGACGCAGGCCTGCGTTCTCCCGTTTCAGGGCCCGCTTCTCCTGAACCCGTTCGAGCAACAGGACCAGTTCATCAAGGCTGAACGGCTTGGAAAGATAGTCGTATGCTCCGTGGCGCAGGGCGGCAACCGCGGTCTCGACCGTGCCATAGGCGGTCATCAGCACGACATCGGTGTCCGGGTTTGCCGCCTTGGCCGCGGCCAGGACCTGGATGCCGTCAACCGGCGTCATCTTCAGGTCGGTGATGACGACGTCGAACTCGGCCTCGGCGACCATTCTTGCTGCCTCGGTTCCGCTCAGCGTTGCGACGACGTCGTGTCCGGCCTCGGTCAGATGCTCTGCCACCATCTGGCAGAACTTCTCTTCGTCGTCGGCAACCAGCAGTTTCATCGGGGCAGTTGAATCTCCACAGTTGTACCAGAACCGGGGCAACTGTCAACTCTGACCCGGCCCCGGTGTGCTTCGACAATCCGTTTCACCGAGAAGAGACCGAGCCCTGAGCCTTTCTCCTTCGTGGTGAAGAACGGCTCGAACACCCTTGACTGGTGCTCAGGTCTGATGCCCGGCCCCTTGTCGTTTACCCGAATGACCACGTTTCTCCGCTCCACCCTGCCTTCCACCCTTATCAGGCCGCCCTCAGGCTGGGCCTGAATCGCGTTGAGCACGAGGTTCAGGAACACCTGGCGCAGCTCCAACCTGGAGCCGATTACCTCGGGCAACTGCCCGAGGTTGGTTTCGACTGCGATGCCGTGCCGAGCAGCTTCGTGCTCCATGGTCCTGAGCACATCTTGAATCAGGGCGGCCAGGTCGAGCGGCTCGGGCGTTCCCGGCGTCATCCGGCCCAGACCGAGGTAGCCGGTGACCAGTCCGCTTAGCCGGTCTACCTCTTCTGTGATGTAGTCGAAAGTTCGGTCGTCGGTGCCGGAACCGTACCGCTTCTTCAGTCGCTCGGCCGCAGCGCGGATGATGCCCAGCGGATTCTTGATGTCGTGCGCCAGTGCGGCAGACATCTGGCCGAGCAGGGCCATGGTGCCGGCGCGTCCGGCTGCCTGTTCCAGCCGGAGCGCGTGCTGCGCCAGGCTGACTGAGACCAGCACCACCGCAAGAATCGCCACCAGGCTCAAGCCGTTAACCAGCAGGAGTGAGCGCCGGAATCCAACCAGAGTCGCGAAGAACCGCGCATCAGCCTCGACGCCGAGCACGGCCCGGGTCTCGCCCAGCGAGTCCTCAAGCGGCGCGTAGGCGGTCTTCAGATAGTATGGGCCGGCGGCGTAAAGCCGGGACCGGGCCGGAATCCCGACCAGGGCGGTGAGTATCTCCGGGGCGTCCAGCTCCAGCGCCGGGTCGGACAGGCCGACCAGTGCCGGTTCCCTTGTATTGACAACGTAGCGCAGACTGTCGTCCACGATGAACAGACTGAACAGGCCGTTGTCCTGCTCGGCCGCGGTCAGCAGCGCCGGCCCAACTGAGTCGAGCGGCCGGTCGGCAATCGAACGCGCCAGGGTCAGGGCGATGGACTCAAGCCTTGCGCCCAGTTCGTCTTCCAGCACCATGCTCGTGCGCCGGAGCACAATCCAGCCCTGTACGTTGAAGAGCAGGATAACGAGCACGGCTAGGGCCACGGCCCAGAAGTAGAAGCGACGCATCGGGTCGTATTGTAACACAAGAGCTCCCGGGCGCAAAGAACGGCAGCTCTGCCTGCCGACCTTGACTTATGGCCCGGACCCGGCACGATTGTCGCTGTGTTCCGAAGAGCGCTGGTAGTTGTCAATCCGGTCGCGGGCCGGGCCCACGGCGCAAGACTCAGGCCGCGCGTTGTGGCCGAGCTCGGGCAGCTCTTCCCCGGCATTGAGGTAGCCGAGACCGCGTACCCAGGGCACGCGACCGAGTTGGTCCGTGATGCAGATGCCGACTTCGTAATAGTGGTCGGCGGTGACGGCACGGTGCGCGAAGTCGCAAGCGCACTGGCCGGTACGAGCCGGGTAATGGGCGTCGTTCCTGTCGGCTCGGGCAATGACCTGCTCAAGACCCTCGGCGTGCCCAGAGACCCGCTCCAGGCGTGTGCCGCGTGTCGCGACGGCAGGGACCGGCGCATCGATGTCGTGCGCGTGAGCGCACAGGGCAGCGGTGGTGTGCAGGAGCTCTGCTTTGCCAATGCGGCCGGGTTCGGGTTCGACGCCGCGGTTGTGGCCGAGGCACGCAAGTCTGCACACCTGCGCGGCCTGCCTCTTTACCTCGCCGCGGTCCTCAGGGCTGTGCGCGAGTATCAGTGTCCGCTCGCGCGCATCACGGTCGCGGGCCGGTCCTGGGAGCAGCGCGTGCTGATGGTGGCCGCGGCCAACGGCCGTATCTACGGCGGCGGCATGAGAATCGCGCCCGAGGCGCAGCTCGACGACGGTCTGCTGGATATATGCGTGATTGACGCGGTTAACCGGCTCACCATCTACCGCCGCCTGCCGCGCTTCGTGTCCGGCACGCACGTCAGTCTGAAGGAGGTGACCATGTGCCGCGCTTCGGACCTTGAGCTCGAGTTCCTCGAACCGGTGCTGACTCAGCTCGACGGCGATGTCCTGCCTGACCCAACCCTGCGCCGGTTCCGGCTCGAGGTTCTGCCTTCGGCTCTGGCCGTCCGTACTCCGGCGGGCCAGCCCGTGGTTCCTGGTTGCACCAGCGGCCGCGCCGGGGGCGCGGCTCAGCCTTCTTGACCCGCCTCGGGCCGACGGTAGAATCTATGTCTGGGCGGCAAGTCTGTGGCTGCTGTTATGGGCCGCGGTCAGTGCAACCTTGCCCGGTTCCGCAGTACAAATGAGTGATGCTGATGGAGGAATCTTGAAGAAGCTGATTGCGTCAGTGCTCTTTGTCGGTCTGAACGTGCTCGTGGCCGGTGAGTTCCTGGGCTTGGTCCCGACGTCGGTGGGGACACGATTCGACATCGTGTCCCCGGTCTCGGACCGCTACACCGTTGTCGGTCAGACCGGCAAAGGCATGCTCGTGCTCGGCACCGTGCCGGGTCCAGAAGTCCGCGTGCTCGCGGCAGAGCCGCGCGACCATGCCTACTACACCGTGCGTCTCTTTGACCAGGACGCTCGGGCCGAGTTGGCGCAACTTGCCCGTATCCTCGACTTTGACGGCGAGCAGTACCTGGTCGAGGTCAGCCCGTCAGATGTTGAGCGACTCCTGTCTCTGCGCGTGATGCTGGGCCGGGTCAGCCTCTCGGGCTGGAAGCCGGCGATGCCTGCGCCTGACCTGCCGCCGGTGACCGCCAACCCGATGATTGAGCAAATGGTCGCGCGGGTGAACCCGGACACAGTGCTGTCGCATGTCCGACGGCTGCAGAACTACCGCTCTCGGTACTCGACCGGTGATTCCTGTCGCGCGGCCTGCGAGTGGGTGAGGCAGCGATTCCTGGCGTACGGCTGTGACACGGTCATCATGCAGCCGCATCGGACCGGCCATGCGCCCAATGTCATCGGCGTGCGCTACGGTACTGCCGGCCGGCGCAACAAGTACGCGATTATCAGCGGCCACATTGACTCATACGCTGCGTCGAACGCCCCAGGCGCGGACGACAATGCCTCGGGCACGGCAGCCACCCTGGAAGCCTGTCGCGTCACTCAGGGGTTCCGGTTCAGTCAGGACTTGAGGTTCATCGCATGGACCGGTGAGGAGTTCGGTCTCTACGGCTCTGAGGCCTATGCCAACGAGGCGCGGGCCCGCGGGGATACGATTCTCGGCGTGCTCAACTTCGACATGATTGGCTACGTCGACGCCGCTCCTGAGGATTGTGATATGATGGCCAAGATTGCCAGCCCGCCCTGCGAGCCGTTCTGCGACTGGTTCATCGCGGTCGCAGATACCTACACCGCCCTGCCTTGTCGCAAGCGGATGATGAGCGACAACCAGAACTCAGACCACGGCCCGTTCTGGAACAACGGCTATGTTGCACTCACCGGCATCGAGGACTTCTGGCCCACCAACCCGCACTATCACACGAGCCACGATTCAATCGGAGCCGGGTACAACAACAACGAGTTCTGCACTGAGGTGACGCGGGCTGCGCTTGCGGCCATCGCGACGCTGGGAGAGCCGATACCGTCAACTCAGCCGATGGTCGGGCTCTTTCGGACACAACTCGACGATGCCTCGGGCAACAACAATGGCCACTGGGACGCGGGCGAGTCGGTCGCGGTCTATCTGACCCTGAAGAACTTCGGGCTTGTGACTGCGCACAATGTCCAGGCGAGCATCGCCACTGGTGACCCGTACGTCACGCTGTTTGAGACCAGCGCCGGCTACGGCACGGTTGCGGGCCAGGATACCGCACGCGGGTCAAACCCCTTCACGATGAAGGCGGCGACCAACACCCCGCGCGAGCACCTGGCAGAGTTCACCCTCACAATCACATCAACCGAAACGACCTGGGTGAATCATCTGGCGCTCAGAATCGGCGAGTATCTCGTCACCGACCCGGTCCCGGACGGGCCGCGACAGCCGCCGCTGTACTGGGCCTACGATGACGTTGATACCGGTTTTCCCCAGCATCCGACCTACGACTGGGTCGAGATTCGCACCCTGGGTACACGCATCGCATATGCCCAGAACGACGACGTTGCGGTCGTCAGTCTGCCGACCGGGTTTGGCCCGTTTGTGTTCTACGGTCAGCGCTATACTCAGGTGTCGGTCTCGGCTGACGGCTGGCTTGCCGCGGGTAACTACACCCAGCGTAACTACTCGAACACGACCCTGCCCAACTCCTCGGCTCCGCCCGCGGTCATCTGTGCCAACTGGGACGACCTGTATCCGGACTACAACGGCACCGGATTCGTCTACTGGTATCACGATGCGGCCAACCACCGGTTCATCGTCGAGTTCGACAGCGTTAAGTACTACTCGGGGACGGTTCGGGACAAGTTCCAGTTCATCATCTATGATACAACCCGGGCCGCGCCGGACGGCAACAGCGTGATTGTCGTTCAATACATGACTGCCAACGGATTTGCGAGTTCCACGGTCGGTCTGCAGGACCCGAGCCAGACCATCGGCATTCAGGACCTGGACGACGGAGCGCTGACGCACGGCGCAGCGCCGATTGTTGCGGGCCGGGCAATCAAGTACACCACCACGGACCCGACCGGGATGGTTGAACAGACCGCGCGCCTGACGCCAGACCCTGTACGCCTGAGCCTGAGCACGAATCCCGTGTCCGGCATTGCCCGCGTTCACTTCTCCCTGCCGGACCCTGGCCGGGTTGAACTTGCGGTGTATGACCGCGCCGGGCGCAGGGTCTTGGAACTGGTCTCTTCGACCATGCCGGCCGGTCGGCATGGCGCGGACTGGGACGCACGCGAGCTCGCGTCCGGGGTCTACTTCCTGCGGCTTGACGCCGGAACAACGCAGAGCACGGTCAAGGTCGTGCTCAACCGCTGAACCGGCCGGTGCGGTTCAGGTTATCGGCCCGCGGCCCAGCCTGAGTTCCGGTTGTCGTGGTGGAACTTGGGCCAGGCGGTGTTCGCCAGCGCTCCTGCGCACTTGATGGCGAGCAGGTAGGCCTCGTCTTCCTCGCAGGCGATGTAGAGCATGGCTTCCGCGCCAATCGCGGGCGAGGATTCGACCCAGCAATCACCGGTGCTGTACTCCCATACGAGGCGGCCGTCCGGCGCCAGGGCCACCACATAGCCGTAGTCGTTGCCGAAGTACACTGTTCCATCTGAGCCGATTGCCGGCCCGGATACAATCATGTCATCGGTCTGGTACTTCCATTTCAGGGTTCCGTCCGGGTTGACGGCATAGAGGCAGCCGTCATCGCAGCCGATGTAGACCGTGCCGTCCTCACCCAGCGCGGGTGAGGATTGCATCTCGCCTTCGGTCAGACAGGTCCACTTCCGGGTTCCGTCCGGGTTGACCGCACAGACCAGGCCGACATCAAGGAGCGAGTCGGCGCCGATGTAGATTGTTCCGTCTCCAGAGACGGCCGGAGACGACATGTCGCAGCAGAAGCCGAGTTGGACGTCCCACTTCGGCGTGCCATCCGGGTTGATGGCGAACAGGAAGCCTTCTTCAGAGCCGATGTAGACCGTACCGTCAAGGCCGATTGCCGGTGAGGAGAACCAGCCCCAGGTGCCGGCCGAGGCGCGCCACTTGAGGGTTCCATCCGGGTTGATGGCATGGACGAAGCCTGAGTCGGCTCCGACATAGACGGTTCCGTCCGGGCCGACCGCGGGCGAGGAGTAGTAGCTGTAACCGAGGGGAAAAATCCATTTCCTCGTGCCGTCCGGCCGCACCGCGACAATGTGGCTGTTCTCGAGCGTATCGGCTGCCACGTAGATTGTGCCATCGGGTCCGATTGCCGGGGCAGCCTCGACCCAGTCGCCGACCAGCACCTGCCAGCGCAGGGTGCTGTCCGGATTCAGCGCATAGAGGAACGCGCCGGCCGGCTCTTCGTCAACCGCGGCGATGTAGATTATGCCGTCTGAGCCGATGGCCGGCGAGCACATCTCCGCGTCTGTGCCCACCGCGTACCGCCAGACCAGGTCGCCTGGCTCAGAGACGACGACAAAGGGATAGGGTTCAGACCAGGCTGAATAGGCACCCCAGATGTCCTGAGTCCGGACCCTGAGCTGGCAGGTTTCGTTCTGGGCCCAGGCATGGGCAGCGACCGCGCTGGCGCCGGACCGGGTCCAGGGAGTCACCGAAGTGTCGCCGTCGCCCCAGTCAAACTCGTATCTGATGCTGTCGCGTTCCGGGTCACTTGCCTCCACGGTGAATGCGTGGAGGCGGCAAGGAGCACCCTGGGACGGGCCCTCGAGCCAGACAGGAACCCCGGGCGGGCTCTGCAACCCGACGATAATCTCACTGGTGTAGGACCACTCGGAAAGCGCGTTGCGGCTGTCTTTGGCCTGGGCCCGAACGAGATACGTGTCAGGGGTAGACCATCCATATCCGAGCGTCACTGATTCGCCGCTCGCGACCAGCGTGCTCCAATCTGAGGTATCGCCGTTGCCCCAGGAGAACCTGATGGCGACCGAATCGCCGTTCTGGTCGTCAGCCCGGGAGGTGAAGCGGGCAAGCGTGTCGGTGCGCCAGCAGGGCGGGCCATCTGGCGTCTCGGGTCTGGATGGAGGGGCGTTGCGTTCGCAGCCGAGCCCGGCCAGCAACAGGCCGGCGACGAGTGCGACGAGGGCTGCACCGCGCGGCAGGGCCATGTTGGCTCCTTTCCCTGGTTCGTCGGACCGATGGCACATGTCAGACGTATCAGATAGCGGTCATTTCAGAACGCCGAAAGCTGGGCGGACTTGTAGTACTTCGCCGCCCGGCCCCGTCCCTGGAGCACAAGCCTTCCCTTGCGCACGAGCCCGGCCAGCAGGTAGCTTGATTGCGACGGGCTGCAGCGCAGGAGCGTGCGCACGATCTCGTTGGTGATGAACCTCTGCTCCGGCGACCCGGTCAGCTCGTCGAAGTACCCGAGAATCGCGGCCTCGGCAAACGCAGCTTCGGCCCGGCGGAACAGGGCATAGGTGATGCTCTTCCTGAGCTGGTTGTAGGTCGCCTTGGAAAGCCGGTAGACCCGGCCCTTTTTCTGGCCGAACGGCTCCAGCAGCCCGCGCAGGACCATCGAGCTGAGCGCCTCGCGTGCTTCGTCTGCGCCCCGTTGCAGGATGCGTTCGGCATCAGCCAGGTCGAGTTCACGGTTGCGTTTGAGAAACGTGAGGACCAGAAGGTCGTGCAGGTTCAGTTCTCTGCCTTCCTGGTGCCGGTTGACGACGAACCGGGCAAAGGTTTCATCCAGGCCCGATGTGGCTCTACCCGGCTCCTCGCTCTCGGCCCG
>CAZQFS010000123.1:0-8648 GCA_964592755.1 uncultured bacterium
AGTTCGCCGGTAACTGGCGACCACGCTACAGTCATTAAGCTGAAGTAATCAGCAACCGGTATGGCGGTTAGGCCTCTTCCATCTGGCCGGGCGGCGAGAAGAGGCAACAAGCCGAAGGAGGCTTGAGTGACAAGGTTCCATGCGGTTGTAGTGATGGTGCTGGTCGTCGGCACCGCCAGCGGCGGCTGGCTGCCGCCGGATAGCGCCGGGAAGCAGGTGCGGGTGGAGATAGTCACGCAGAACGCGAACCAGACCATCTTCGACCTGCACGTTCCGGCCATCGAGACGACCTCAGTCGCCGTTGGCGATGAGGAGTACGTCGTCCTCCACGCTCTGGGCAGCGTTGCCGCGGCGCTTGACGAAGGCAGGCCCCAGGTCCCGTCGGTCCCGGTTCTGCTGGCAGTACCGACCGGCCGCAGCCTCAGCTTTGACGTGTCGGTCGAGGAGAGCCATATACTCCTCCAGCGGATGCTGGAGAAAGTCTGCGCGAAAAGTTGCGGTTCTGAAGTTGGAACGAAAGTTGCGGTACCGGAGTTGGAACGACAAAGAAACTTGACAAGCCGGCCTGCGCCAAGTAGAACTAAATGCAGCGCCCCGGCCGTCCCGGGGCCGGAATCTTCCGCCGACCAGCGCCGGCCCACGGTTCGCCCGGTGCGGGCAAGAGCAACTTCAAGGAGGATGATATGCGCAGCACTGTGTTCGCCTTGGCCAGCCTCATGCTGCTGGCCAGCATCGCGACCGGGCAGGCTTGGGTTACCGGCCCCCAGTCGCCGTTCGGCTACACTCGCTTTGACGGCGAGTACTTTCCGTCAACCGGCAAGGTCTACTTCCTCGGCGGCCGCATCGGCAACTCCACGACCCTCGGCGACATCTACAGCTATACGCCCGCGACCGGCACTTATGCTGACGTCGGCGTCAACATGGCGCGGGCTGTGTCGAACTACGACGTCTGTCTGCTTCGCGACGACCATGACCTGCCCGCGGGTGACACGTTCGGGCTCTACATCGTTGGCGGCCGATACGATGTCTCGCCCAACTACACCGATTCGCTGCAGGTCTACTATCCGATAAGCAACACCGCCATTACCCTGCCGACTGACGCCTTTCCCGGGCGGTCAGGCGGTCAGATCACCGTGGCCCCGTCCTCGATTGTTTACGGCAACCTGATGTTCACCATGGGCGGGTTCAGTCAGGTTTCAAGCGTCACGACCAGGGAGGTTTGGAGTTTTGACCCGCTGGCCGCCGCCGGCTCACGCTGGTCGCGTCTGGCCGATATGCCTCTGGCCCGAGCCTATCCCATCCTTGCCATCGTTGATTCGTTTCTGTTCTCGTGCGGCGGTGACACCTACTCGGCCAATGCACTCACGGCCAAGGCCCAGTGCTTCCGCCTGAACCTTGCGGACACGACCGCAGGCTGGACAGCGGTTGCCAGCATGCCCGGCGCAAACGGCGAGGCGCGCGGGTTCGGGTTCGACAGCGACTACCCGGGCGAGTTCGCGGGCAAGGTCATCATTGCCGGTCGTGGGACCTGGTCGAGCGAATCGGCCCACTGCTACATCTATGATGTGGCGCGCGACTCGTGGGCCCAGTTCCCACGGCTGAACCAGCGCCGCCGCAATCACGCCGGAGTCTACATCCCGGCTGAGGCAGGTGGTACCGGCGTACCCGGCATCTGGGTCTTTGGCGGTCGCCAGGACTCAGACACCAACTGCCTCCGCATCAGCGAGTACTACCTGAGCCCGGTCGGCATTGCCGAACACCGGTACCGGACGCTCGCTTCGCTCGTGGTCACCCCAAGCCCGAATCGCGGGACCTGCCGTGTACACCTGCCCGGCAACGACCAGGGCAAGCTCGAGCTGTTCGATGTCCTCGGCCAGACCGTATGGCGCGGTGAGCTGGCGGGCGAGGTCAGGCTCTCCGGACTCGCGGCCGGGACCTACGTTCTGCGTGCACAGACGGCGGCCGGCGTGTTTGAGCAGAAGATGGTGGTGACGCGCTAGCAGCCGGTACGAAGCAGAGACCCCGGGCCGTCTGAGCCTGGTTCGGCCCGAGCCAGACAGCCGGGCGGCGCTTGCCGAGTCGTGGGCTGGCCCTGGCCCGGGACACGGCATGGCGCAAGTCGCCAGGCGACCCTTGGGGACCGGACACCGAAGACGAGGCCGCGTTTCGGTCCCCTGCTTCTGTTGCAGGCCTGCAATACGACCGGCGTTGAGCCCGAGTCAGTCGGTCTTGTGGTGCAGTGTCGGAGTCAGGGCCGGTTCCCCAATCCCGAAGTTGACTGCCACGAACTGCCGGGCTCCTCACTCCTCCATCCTTACTTCACTTGCTCACTCCCCTTGTGGCTCAATGTCGGATTCCGGGCCGGATGGTGCACCTTGACACCCCGGCTCTGGGGTCTATAATATCGTCGCATGACCGACGAAGAGTTCTTCGAGACACTCATGGCGGAGTGCATCAAGAGGAACGCATCCGACCTGCATCTCACAGTTGGCCGCCCGCCAACGCTCCGGATTGACGGCTTCCTTCATCCGGTCGAAGGTTGTCCGGTTCTGACGCCGGAAATGACCGAGAGCTTCAAGAACATCTCCACCAAGGACCTGCGCCATCTGCGGGCACAGATTGACAATGGCGGTGGCGGTGACTTCGCCTTGAGCTTCAAGGGCATGGCCCGGTTCCGGGTCGCGGTGTACAAGCAGAAGGGCCATTTCGGGATGGCACTGCGGCTTATCCCGCGACGGATTCTGAACTTCGACGAGCTCTTCGTCTCCCAGCACTTCGCGCCCCGGATGAAGGCACTGCTGGACCGACCCCACGGCCTCATCCTCGTCACCGGTCCGACCGGCCAGGGAAAGACCACGACTCAGGCGACGTTTGTTGACTACATCCTCGAGAGCCCGCGCCATGTGCTGACAATCGAGGACCCGATTGAGTTCGTCCACGACCACAAGAACGGACTGGTAACCCAGCGCGAGGTCGGCATCGACGTCTCGTCGTTCCGTGAGGCCATCATGAAAGGCCTGCGGTCAAACCCGAACGTCATCCTCGTGGCCGAAATCCGTGACCTGGCAACAGCCGAGGCAACCATCTGGGCCGCGGAATCAGGCCACCTGGTCATCGGCACGCTCCACACGACGAACGCACCGGAGACCATTACCCGGTTCATCGACATTTTCCCGCCGGAGATTCGCGACCAGATAAGAATCCAGTTCTCCATCTCCCTGCTGTGCGTGATTGCCCAGCGGCTGCTCATCAGGGCCGGGGGCAAGGGTCGGGTCGGCTGCTACGAAATCATGGTGGCGACACCCGCCGTACGCAATCTCATCCGCGAGCGGAAGATAGAGCACCTGCCTTCCGCCATCCAGACCGGCACGGCCGAGGGCAGCATCTCGTTTGACGCCTACCTTGCCGAGCTGTACCGCGCCGGCAAAGTAACCTACGAAACCGCTATCGCCTCAGCCTTTGACCCGAAGGGATTCCGTGAGCTGGTCGAGTTTGGCTCCCGGGCAACCCTCAAGCGCTAGTCGGTCACACCCGCGAGCTTCTGTTTCTCTGCCTGACACAATAGGTTAGCCGCGCGTAACGACGGCGGCCCGGTCGCGTCGCATCGACAGGGGTTTCTCCGCCTTCGAGCACCGGGCCTGTAAGGCGAGCAGAGTCAATGAGTTGTGCCGTGGCAGCAGCCGGCTTTGCTGCGGCACGGACGGTGCAGCTTCACGAGCAAGAATTGATGTGCATCCCTTGCCGTGTGCAGGCTAGGTCCCTCTGGACTCGCGGCTCGCGACCAGAGCTTTTCTGGCATTGAGGGGCGCGTACCCTTTCGTACGCTGCATGAAGGCAGGGGGTGGACGGAACCCTCAGGTTTGACTCCCCCGGCGACCTGAGGGTTCCTTGTTTGCAGACCCGGCTGCGTAGGCAACCAGGCTACAGGATTTCGCGCCTTGTCCGGTTCACGACCAGCACACTGTGAGTACCGACAGGCTCCCATTCTATGTCAGGTAACGAGCGCAGCGGCTGGCTTGAGATGTACCGGACCAGCTCGCCGCGTCCATGCCACAGACCTCGGTACTCGGATTCCGAATCGAACCACGACGCAGCCACCATCATCTCACTACCGACCAAACAGCAGGAAAGACCCTTGTCCGCGTGCAACTCGCGCAGTGCCGCAGTCGTAGACAAGACCGGTTCCTGGGGGTCGATTCGGGCGAACAGGTGCAGGAATAGTTTCTCGCTGGAGCTGCCAGAATCGGGCAGCCTCGTTTTGGTATCCAGTTCACCGGGCCGGGTTACCTCGCCATCGTGGCAGAACGCCCAAGTCTGCCTCGCCTCGCGGCGTGAGAAAGGCTGAATCTCACGGGCCTGGACTCCGACCCGGTTGTCCGGCACAAGCAACATCATGTCCGTACGCCGCTCGGCAAGCTGGCGGAAGTCCGGGTCGTCGTAGCAGGGCACGGCCGAGCGCGTAAGCTCAAGCCGGTTGCCATAGCAATAGGCGGCTCCCCAGGCACCCCACTCCGTGCCGGTGTCGCGCAGTGCCAGAACCGCGTCCAGCAGATGGCTGACCCGAAACCTTCCGGCCGCGGCAAAGAACATGGCTAGAGCCCGACCTGCACGCCGGCGCGCAGCGGGGCGAACGTAAACTCCATCTGTCGGTCGAATCCGTACATCTGCGCCGAGACATAGGCGTGAGCCATCGAGAAGACAACCACCGCACCGGTCCACCAGAGCAGCACAGTGCGCCGGTCACGGAACCGGATGTAGTCCTCGCTGTTGCCGGCCGCGAGTGCGTCCCGCGCGCGGATGTGCTCGCGTATCGTGAGGCTGCCAAGCGTCATCTCGGTCGGGACAATCAGGGCCGCCTGCCACCAGCGATGGGTGTAGAGCTGGCCGCCACCTGGTACGAGCAACGACAGCAGTACGGCCTTGCCCGGCGACTTGGTCGGGTATTGCCTGACCGAGTCAGAAGGAGCTTGGAGTGCTTGAGGCCGAGCCGTGGTAACCTCCTGGGGAGACGGCTGGGCCAGACCGACGGTACCCGCCAGCACCAGACAGAAGCTCCAGCCGAGCGCATGTCCGGGGTTCATTTGCTCAGTACCACGACCTCTACTCGCCGGTTTGAGGCCCGCCCGCTTGCGGTCGCATTGGACCCGACCGGCCGTGTGTCGCCGAAACTGACCACGGAAACACGGGTTGAGGAAACGCCCCAGGAGAGCAGAGCCCGTGCTACTGCCGCGGCCCGGGCCGCGCCGTGCTCCCAGTTCGTCGGGCACTGGTCGCGCAGCTTCTGCGGCACCGGCGCGTTGTCGGTGTGGCCGACGACCACTACCGGGCCGGTCGTGCTCTGAAGCGACGGCACGAGCGCCTTGAGCGCGGACTCGGCACGGGGCATGAGCTGGAAGTTATCGGCACCGCCGTAGAGTTCATCGAAGGTCATGGATGAGTGAAGCAACGTATCGCCCCGGGACAGCACTCTTCTCAGGCTGTCAGACAACTCCTGAACCTGGCTGGTCCACATGTTGATTTCCTGCTGCTGCCGGTTCACGCGGTCGAGCTTGGGCACGTATCCGAAGTTATAGAACAGCAGGAACAGAGCCGCCACCGCGAGCAGCAGAATCCAGCAGGCACTCGACAGCAGGTTCCTCATGCAGCGAAGACAACCCCGTGATGAGCGGTCGTCCCTTGGCCGCGTGTCACTTCCAGCCCTCAAGCTGCTGCCGCAGCCGGTCACGCTTGTCAGCGAACTCCGCCCGGCGCTGGCGTTCGCTTTCCACGACTTCGGGTCTGGCCCGAGCGACGAAATCCGGATTGGCGAACTTGGCATCGATTCCGGCGACCAGCCGGTCCAGCCGGGCGAGCTCCTCACGGATTCGTCCCAGTTCCTTTGCCACGTCCACAACGCCCGCCAGGTGCACGTATGCCTCGAGCCCGGGCAGCACCGCCACTGATGACTGGGCCGGCCGTCGGGCCGCGAACCTGAACCCGGTAATCGAGGCCAGGTCCTTTGCCAGTTCCTCGCTCGCCCGAAGGAAACGAACCAGCTCCTCGTCGCGTGTGTTCACGGTGCAGTCCACCACCGCCCTGGCCGGTACTTCCATCTCGGCCCGGATGTTCCTGATGGCGACGATGAGCTCACGCAGGGTCTCGACGTGCTCGACCTCGGCAAAGTCCAGCGCGAGCTTCTCCGGCCAGGTCGAGAGCATGATGGAAGAGAAAAGGGCTTGAGGGGTCGAGGGGTTGAGGGGTCGAGGGTCTACCCCTTGGTTTCTTGATCCCTCGGTTCCTTGAATCCTCCCGAAGCCAAGTCTGTCCCACAGCTCTTCAGTGATGAAAGGCATGAACGGATGCAGCAACTGCAACGTGCCGCGCAGCACGTGGTGCAGGGTCCAGCGGCAGGCCGGGTCCTCGGCCTTCAGTCGCTGCTTGGCGAACTCCAGGTACCAGTCGCACAGCTCGTGCCAGAAGAACTCGTACAGCCGGGCCGCTACCGCGGAATAGGCGCATGACTCCAGGCCGCGGGTCACGGCGTCGACTGTCTGGTTGTACCGGCTGACAATCCACGCATCCACCGGTGGCAATTCGGCTTGAGGATTGACGCCTGAGGCTTGAAGCTCTCTGATGTAGGGCGCGACCAGTCGGCAGGCGTTCCAAACCTTGTTGGTGAAGTTGCGGCCGAACTCAAACCGCTTCTCACTCAGTCGGTAGCTCTGCGACTGGCTCTCCAGATAGGCGAGGGTGAACCGCACGGCGTCGGTGCCGTACTTCTGGAACATGTCGACCGGGTCGATACCAACGCCCTTTGACCGGCTCATCCGCTCGCCGGTCTCGACCAAGATGAACGAGTGGAAATAGACCCGGGAGAACGGGATGTCGCCCATGAACTTGAGCCCGGAGAAGATCATCCGCGCCACCCAGAGGAAGATGATGTCGGGCGCGGTCGAGAGGAAGTCGGTCGGATAGAACCGTGCCAGGTCAGCGGTTTTCTCCGGCCAGCCCATGGTTGAGAACGGCCAGAGCGCGGAGGAGAACCAGGTGTCGAGGATATCCTCGTCCTGGCGAATCTTTCGACTCTGGCACTTGCGACATTCGGTCGGGTCATTCCGCTCGACCATCACCTCGCCGCACTCGTCGCAGTAGAAAACCGGTATCCGGTGTCCCCACCAGAGCTGACGCGAGATGCACCAGTCCTTGATGTTGTACATCCAGTCGAGATAGACCTTGGTCCAGCGCTCGGGGATGAACTGCACCCGACCCGACTCGACAACCTCGACCGCCGGCTTGGCCAGCTCCTGCATCCGGACAAACCACTGCTCAGATACCAGCGGCTCGACCGCGGTGCCACAGCGCTCGCAGATACTCGCGCTCAGTTTGTACGGCTCGACTTTGTCCAGCAGGCCTTGATTCTCGAGGTCGGCGACCACCCGCTTGCGACATTCCTCGCGCGACAGGCCCTGGTACTGCTTCGGCACCTTGTCGGTCATCCGCGCATCCTCGTTGATGACGGTGATGAAATCGAGTTTGTGCTTGCGGCCCATCTCGAAGTCGGCGGCGTCGTGTGCCGGCGTCACTTTCACTGCGCCGGTGCCGAAGTCGGAGAGCACGAGTTCGTCCGCGATGACCGGTATCTCCCGGCCGACCAGGGGCAGTACAAGTCTCTTTCCGACCAAGGCCTTGTACCGCTCGTCGGCCGGGTTGACCGCGACCGCCGTATCCCCGAGCATCGTCTCCGGCCGGGTCGTCGCCACCACGACGAAGGGCGGGGACATCCCAAGCCCGCCCGCTATCGGATAGCGGATATGCCACCAATGGCTGTGCTGTTCCTGATGCTTGACCTCGAGGTCGGAGACCGCGGTGTGGCAGCGTGGGCACCAGTTGACGATGCGCGTCCCGCGGTAGACGAGTCCGTCTTCGTAGTAGCGCACGAACGCCTCGCGCACCGCGCGCGACAGCATCTCGTCCATCGTGAAGCGCGTCCGGGTCCAGTCGCAGGCGCAGCCCAGGAGTTTGAGCTGCTCGATGATGCGCGTGCCGTACTTCTCTTTCCACGCCCAAGCCCGCTTCAAGAACTCCTCGCGGCCGAGCTTGAACCGGTCGGTACCCTCAGCGGCGAGGGCCCGGTCAATGTGAGTGTGGGTTCCGATGCTGGCGTGGTCGGTGCCGGGCAGCCACAGGGTCTCGTACCCCTGCAGCTTCTTGAACCGTATCTGCGCATCCTGCAGGCTGTTGTTCAGGGCATGGCCGACGTGCAGCGAGCCGGTGATGTTGGGTGGCGGGATGACGATGGAGAACTTCGGCTTCTTCGATTCGGGGTCGGCGGTGAAGAAGCCGCTTTTCTCCCAGAACTGATACCACCTCGCCTCAACCGGCTTGGGGTCGTAGCGTGAGGGGAAATCGTCGTGAAGCTGCTCGACCATGATGGGCAATTATAGGAGCATCGCTCCGACTGTCAAAGAATCAGCGCCACCAACTCATAGCACAGCAACCGCCTGCGTGTGCCCTCAGGGGCGCGCCGCAACGTCGCCCACAGACGAATGGGCCGGGCTCGCACCCGACCGCCCGCCGGCAGGACGGATGTGTGACCTCGACAGACTTCGGACAAAGTGTATGGGGCCAAGAGATCGTTACCACCCTCCTCGACGGCAACGTCGGCACTG
>CAZQFS010000124.1:0-8576 GCA_964592755.1 uncultured bacterium
GAGGCATGCCATCAACGAGACGATTGAGCAGCCCGGCATCAAACTGCTCCCTCAATACGATGTGCACCGGTAGGCGCTGGTCAGTCTGCGCGGTTGCCAGGCGCTGTTCAAGCTCGGGCGTGATTGCCGCGTAGCTCACCGCGGCTGCCACGAGCAACACCATGAGCATTGCTCTTCTCACACAGTCCTCCATATCAGCTCCACGCGTGCTGGCATCCAGGCCGACTTCCAGACCGACCATCGTCCAGCCGGGTAGCTCAAGTCAGGATTCTATTCGGACGCGACGCGGAAGTCAAACCGCGACGTTCAGCGCTTGTCCTGACGTCGGACGCCCGGTCTGATAACAGGCAGGAAGTCGAACGCGATGTCTGCCGCGGGAGCCGAATGTGTGAGCGCACCGACCGAGATGAAGTCAACTCCGGTCCGGGCGATGCTTCTGACCCGCTCCAGGGTCACGCCGCCTGAGGCCTCGGTGAGCGCCCTGCCCTGGCACAGGCGGACCGCAGCCGCAAGTTGCGCCAGGGTCATGTTGTCGAGCAGTATTCTCTTGACGCCCGAGCTCAGTGCGGTTCTGACCTGGGCCAGATTCTGCACTTCGACCTCAATCTCGAGCCTGGTCCGACCAAGGCTGCACCTGAGCGCTTCCGTAATTGAACCGACGGCAGCGATGTGGTTGTCTTTGATGAGCACCATGTCGTAGAGCCCCATCCGGTGGTTGGCACCGCCACCGCAGCGGACGGCGTACTTCTCGAGCACGCGCCAGCCCGGCGTCGTCTTCCGGGTATCAAGGATGACCGCGCCGGTTCCGCGCACCGCCTCGACGTAACGCCGGGTGAGGGTGGCAATGCCTGACAGTCGTTGCAGGAAGTTGAGAGCGGTACGCTCAGCCGCAAGGAGCGAGCGGGCCCGACCGCTGACTTCGGCCAGGACCGCGCCCCGCCTGAATGCGGCACCGTCGCCGAGCCTGCTCTGGAAGCGGACCGTCCGGTCAACCGTGGCGAAGACCTGGCGGCAGACATCAATTCCTGAGAGCACTCCCGGGCCTCGCGCCACGACCCGCGCCATTGCGGTCTGATGAGGCGGAACCACAAGTCGCGACGTGACGTCGCCCGAGCCCAGGTCCTCGGCCAGTGCCTGCCGGACCAGTGTGCGGATGTGCTTGTCCTCGGGTACGACAGCGCGGAGACGACGCCGGATGCGCAACTGCCGGCTCGGGTCAGGCAGGTTTGACTTCCGGGGTGGCAGGCTGGGCCGCAGGCGCGGCCGGCGCCGGCTGCTTGGGCTGCAGCAGCTCGTCAATCTTGGCCCGGAGTACTTCCGGCTCGAACGGTTTCGTAACGTACGCATCCGCGCCCATGTCCGCGCCCCGGCGCACGTCGTCGGGCGCCGAGCGGGCACTGAAGATGATTATCGGGGTCTCGGCCATGCCGCTCGACTTCAGCAGCCGACATACCGTATACCCGTCCATCTTCGGAATCATCAGGTCAAGGACGATCAGTTCGGGATGGAACGCCCGGGCCTTGGCCACGGCCGCGAAACCGTCGGCGGCGGTCTCGACGTGATGTCCCCATTGCTCGAGCCGGCCAGAAACGAGCTCGCGGAGATTGGCTTCGTCCTCAACCAGAAGAATCCGAGCCATCGTGCCTACGGGGTCTCCTTTATCGGCATGATGAAGCTGAAGCTCGCGCCTTCGCCGAGCTTGCTGTGCGCCCAGACCCGGCCGTGGTGAAGCTCAACAATCGAACGGACGATTGCCAGCCCGAGCCCGATGCCCGGGCCGTGCGGGTCAACCCGTTCGAACTTGCCGAAGATGCGGTCGAGAAACTCGGCCGGAATGCCCGGCCCGGAATCGGATATCGTGACCTGGACGTAGCCGGTGTTGGTGAGCGTACCGCTGTGCGCGAGCAGGGGCGAGCTGGGGTCAACGAAACTGATGTCCACGCGAATCGTGCCTCCGACCGGCGAGTACTTCACCGCGTTGTCGAGCAGGTTGTTGAAGACACGCAGCAGGCGGTCACGGTCTCCGAGAATCGGCGGGATGCGGGGCGGAATCGTACGTTCGATACTCAGGTTGCGCTTGTTGACCAGCAGCGACATGCTCTCGATTGCAGTCGAAAGCAGCTCGGCCAGGTCCACGCCGTCGAGCCGGAGCACGGTCTTGCCCGCCTCCATGCGCGAGACCTCAATCAGGTTGTCAATCATCCGGTTGAGCCGGTCTATCTCCTCGCGGGCGATTGTCAGGTAGCGTCGCTGGCGTTCCTCAAGCCGCATTGCCGCGGTCTCGGAGAGCAGCGACATCGCCTCTTTGATGGCCGCGAGCGGCGTGCGCAGGTCGTGCGAGAGCATGGCGATGAAGTCGGTTCGGGCGCGTTCCGCCTGCTTCAGTGCCGACACGTCGCGGAGGAAGCAAAGCAGAATCGGCTTGCCGTCGGACTTTGTCGGCACAATCCGCAGCTCGCACTCGATTTCGTGGCCGGTGCGATTAACAAGGCGAACCTCGTGGTGCACCGGCATCAGCACGTTACCCGGCTCCGCGACAATCTGGGCAATGTTCTTCCTGTCCTTGGCCGAGATGAGCCGGTCCAGACCCAGTCGCGCAACCTGGGACGAGGTATACCCGGCCAATTCCTCAAAGCGACGATTGACGTAGGAAATGTGGCCCTTCTCGATGATGCAGATGCCGTCCACCGAGTTCTCCATGACCTCGCGGCTCGTGGCGTCGGCCACGCTTGCGCCGTTGCGGGAAACGACCGCACGCGTCGCCGTGCCGATGAACCAGGAAGATTCACCGGCCTTGCGGCGGGTCATGGCAACGCTGACGGGGATGTGTTCGTTGTTCCGTCCCACGACGAATGAATCGCCCAGACCGCGCATCTCGGCATCAAGCTTCGTGCGGGTCAGCCGAGCAACTTCACCCGCCGGGAAGAGCTCACGCCAGCTCTTGCCGACGAGCATGTCGGCATTCTCGAATCCGGCGATTTTCGCGAGCGACCGGTTGGCGAAGACAATCCGGCCGTTACCGTCTGCGACCCAGACACCCTCCTGGAGGTCGTTCAGGAACTCGCGACCGCCCACAAGGGAATCAAGGCTCATCTTTTCAGCCACTTATGCGTCTCCTGGTAGCTTTTGCGGGTACAAAGCGCGACCCAATGGTGTCGCGCTGCCCTGTAACTGAGGACAGAGAGACTGCCACTAACACCCAAGTCTAGCCGCATTCGCCCGCAAGTCAACCGCGTGCTACTGCTCTGGTCCCGACTCATTCAGGTGCGAATCTGGTGGGGTCGGGTCACGAGCGCGTGTTCACGCCTTGAGAACCGGTCCTCAGAAGACCGCAAGAGCAGGTCGGGCGCTCCGGAAGTCAGCGGCAGTCAGGCATCTTGGAGGAAGAATTGTCAAGGCCCTAGAAACAGGAGCTGGTCGGACACGGCGGGAAGCGACGTGGTCAGCAACTGCTCGCGCACTCCGGCTGACTCTGTGACGAACCCGGAAGCGAACCGCAGGACTTGCTCTGTGACAAGCAAGACGAAGAGCACCAGCGCAAAGGCCCGGCAAGACCAGAGGCCACACACCAGACCACGCCACGATGATAAGAGTCTGTCAGACATCCAGGAAAGCGATTCCGGTCAGGGTTTGGGGAACTGTTACCCCGGCGGGGTTCGAGATTCCGTACCCTGCGCCTAACGTCTTGCATCACAAGAAGATATGCTGAGAGACAGGCCCGACCGTTTGTATCCTTTATTGGATACAAGCAAAGGTCTGACCGGCCGTGCCTGCTGTTGGCTTCGGGTATGGGGTGGACTCCAGGTGCGGCAATGCGGAAGCACGCTTCGTTCCGTCCACCTGCCATTTCCCATTGGGGGAGGGCCGCAGGTATTGACCACCCGGCCAGAATGTGGCATAGTCTGCACGAGAGAAACCCGTGCGACGCATCGTCATGCTGGTCTCGGTCCTCATAACGGCCGGGCAGGTCCTGGCCGGGTGGCTGCCCATCGACACGATTACCAACCGGTCAGGAGAGCACGACCTGACCTGCGAGAACAACGCCCGCGCAGTCGTCTCGGACTCGGCCGGCAACGTCCACGTCGTCTGGCGCGGCAGCGTCGGCAGCACGGCGCAGTTGTGGTACTCGCGCTTTGACGCGGCGTCCGGGCAGTGGTCGGATGACACGGTGTTGTTCCCTGACCCACGCGGCACCATGGACCCGGTCCTGGCGCTGGACTCAGCCGGCGACCTGCTGGTGGCAAGGTTCCTGCGGGCTATACGCATGCTGAAGCTCTTTCGCCGGGTCGGCTCATCTGGTCAGTGGCTGGAGGTTGACAGCCTGGTCTGCGGCGTCAGCGAGAGCCTGCTCTCGATGTCGGCTGACCGGCTGGGCAAGGTGCATTTTGTCTGGCAGTACCGACCACAGACTCGCTACCAGATACGCTACGTTCAGCACGACGGCGCAAGGTGGCTTGCCGACACGTCGTTCGCTCAGACCGATATCAACCTGACACAGCCTGCCGTCGCCGCTGGCCCGGACGGCGACGTGATGGTTGCGTGGCGCCAGTCGACGGCACCGGCGTGCATCGTGGCAAAGGCCCGGCGCCTCGGAGTCTGGCAGCGTACCGACACGCTGTACAACCGCGCCGAAGGGAGCAGCCCTTGCGTCGCGTGGGGTCCGAACGGCTCCGTTCATGTGGTCTGGGTGGGCGGCTCGCCCGCAACCGGGCAGTGGGTCGTGCATCGCGAGTCGACCGAGGCGGGCTGGGGTGAAACGACCCGCGTGGCTTCGCGCTACCTTTCGCGGCTGTCGCCAAGCGTGACGGCTGACGAAGAAGGGAATGTCGGTGTAGCCTGGTCGGGAGATGACCCGGAGTCGCGCCAGCGCCAGGTATATCACCGCTGTCGGACACGTGCCGGGACATGGAGAGCGGATACGGTCGTGTCGTCAGGCGTCCGGGACAAGGGGCGCGTGTCCCTGGCCGCCTGCGCGGGGAGGGTGCAGATAGTCTGGACCGAGGACCCTTATGGCTCGGCGCCGGCGGTTCGCCTCCGCCGCTACGAGCGGGTGCACGATGTCGGCGTGCTGAGAATCGAGTGTCCGGTCGGCGTCGTTGATTCCGGTTCGCATTTCCGGCCGGCGGCCTGGCTGCGCAACTGGGGCGACTACGTCGAATCACGAGTCTCAGCGTGGTTCAGAGTAGACAGTGTTGTGAGTGTGCGGGTCGCGGACTCTCTGGCGCCGGGCGATTCCGTCCGAGTTGAATTTGACACGCTACTGGCGGCGCGACGCGGATGGAACGGTGTCCGCTGTTCCGCATACGTAGCCGGGGACCACAATGCCTCTAATGACGTGCTGCGTGATTCGTTCTTCGTTCGGGTCTGCGATGTGGGGGCCGACAGCGTTATAGAGCCCGCTGGGGCTATGCCGCGCGGCACAATCAGACCCACGGTCGCACTGCGCAACCATGGTAACGTGGCGGTTCTTCTGTGGTGTCGTCTTCTGGTCACGCGCGATGGAATGCGAGTTCACCACGATTCGGCTTCCGTCGTACTGCCGGCTGAGTCGGCGGGGGTCGCTGCCTTCGCGCCCTGGCTCGGCGATACCGGCATGTACACGGCACGCTGTTCCGTGGCCTGCCCGGGTGACATGCATCCGGATAACGACACGGCCTCTTCTCGGTTTGAGCTATACTGGGTTGACGCGAGCGTTGAGTCGCTGCTGGCGCCGCGCGATACCGTGGACTCCGGGGCCATGGTCGTTCCCGCGGTCATGGTCCGCAACCAGGGTAGTCGGGCTGCGGACATGCGCGTCTGGCTGCGCGTGGCGAGCTACGTCGATTCGCTCCAACTGGCGAGCATTGCACCGGGCGCCGACACGCTGGTCCGGTTCGCGGGGTGGTCGGCAGAGGCACTCGGGTGGAGCACGGTGAGATGTTCGGTCTTCACCGTCGGGGACATGCAGGCGGAAAACGACATCCGAGCCGGGAGCGTATTCGTTCGCCTCGTGGACGTGAGCGCCGATTCGGTGCTGATGCCGGACTCGGTGGTACGGACCGATTCGGTCCAGCCCATGTTCCGAGTGCGAAACCGGGGGAACAGTCCGGTCCAGATGATGGCGTGGTTCTCCATCACCGGTGAGGCACAAGTCTACTCCGACTCAGTGAGCATTGCTCTACGCGCCGGGCAGGATACGCTGCTCGGTTTCGCTGCATGGGCTACGACCCTGGGCCGGTTCAGCTACTGCTGTTCGGTTGCAGCGGAAGGAGACCGGCATCCTGAGAACAACGTACGACGCCGTCCTTTCCGCGTGGTCAGGACCGACGTCGGCGTGGCGGGCATCAGTTGGCCGGCAGGAGTCGTGGATTCTGGTCACGCGGGCCGGCCGCAGGCCGCGGTCGTGAATCTCGGCAGTGACCCGGAGACCTTCCGTGTCCGGTTTCTAATCGGCACTCTCTACCAGGACACGGTCGATGTCTTCTCGCTGACACCGGGCGAGACACTGGAGGTCGCGTTCGATTCCTGCTCTCTGCTCGTGCGGGGCGGTCACATCACCTCCTGCTCTACGCTGGTCGCGGGCGACCGCAATCCGGCGAATGACTGCCGGCAGGAGTCGGTCTTTGTTCGGGTGGTTGACGCCGGTACGGTGCGCGTTCTCGCTCCGCTTGAGGTCATCGGTCGGGGTTGGGTGCAGCCCGCGGCCGAGGTGGCCAACCACGGCAACGTGGTCGGGAATGTTGCGGTCTGGTTTGACATCCGCACCCGCGACTCGACGGTATACGCTGACTCTCAGGTGGTCCGGCTTGAATCGGGAGAGACCAGGACGGTCGAGTTCCGCGCGTGGGAGGCGACCGGCGGTGAGTACGCTGACCGCTGCTGGGTCGTGCTCGAGGGTGACATGCGGCACGAGAATGACACCATGCAGGCGACATTCGTCGTTGCCCGCGCCGACGCCGCGGTGCAGGCAATCACTTCTCCGAGCAGCGTGATTGTGACCGGCTGGGTGAGCCCGCAGGTGCGGGTGGCCAATCTCGGCGATGAGCCAGCCGCCTTTCTTTGTCGCGTGACCATCAAGGACCAGGACTCCGCGGTCGTCTATCAGGACTCGGGCCCAGTCTCGAACCTGGGCCCGACATGCAGCACGGCTGTAACGCTCGCCCGGTGGTACGCACGAGTCGGCCATTTCCGACTGACGGCCAGTGTGTTCTTTGCCGGGGACCAGAACCCGCGCAACGACACCTTGAGCTCGTTTGTGAGCGTCGAGTCGCTTCCGAGTCGGCGGTGGGCCGAGCTGGAGCCGATGCCGCCCGGTGAGTGGCGAAGGCGACCGCGGGCCGGCGCATGTCTTGTCTCAGTTGGGAACCGATTCATGTCGCTCAAGGGCGGCAACACGTCAGAGTGTTTTGGCTACAGCCCGGCCGAGTCGCTGTGGTCCGAGCTGGCCCGAGTTCCACCCGGTCCGGACGGTCGCCGGGTACGCGGAGGCGCGGCCTTGTGCTGGGATGGAAACCGCTTCGTCTATGCGCTCAAAGGAGGCAGTACGCGGGAGTTCTGGCGCAGGGACGCTATCGACGACTCATGGGCTCAACTGCCTCCGCTTCCGGAGTATACGCCCAAGGCCAAGTACGGCTGTGGCCTGGCGTTCCATGCCGACCGAGTCTACCTGGTCAAGGCCAGTGGCACGCTTGACTTCCTTGTCTTCGAGGTCGCCTCGCAGCAATGGCACGCGCGGCGGTCCCTGCCTTCTGGTCCATGGGCACGCAATGCCCGGCACGGCACCGGCTTCGTCTCTTCGGGCGCGAAGATGTTCTGCCTCAAAGGGGGCACCGACGAGTTCTACGAGTACTCTATCAACGGTGATTCCTGGCAGCCACGCCGTTCGCTGCCCATGTCGGGCAGCGGCGGACGGCTCACCCGCCCCCGCCGGGGAGCGGCGCTGGCCGCGGATGGGGCCGGCGCAGTCTACGCGTTCAAAGGCGGCCGGACCAGTGAGTCCTGGTGCTACGACATCGCCCGCGATACCTGGCGACAGCTTGAGGACATCCCGGCGAGCAACAGCAGAAAAAAAGTCCACGACGGCGGCTCGCTTGCCTGTCTCGGCACTCGGGTGTACGCGTTGAAAGGCGGCGGCAGCAGCGAGTTCTGGTGCTATGATGCAAGCGGTCTCAGGACCGCGCGTGCCGGGCCTCGACTGGTCGAGGTAACGAGCGGCCGGGAAACCGAAAGAACAAGCGAGCAGGCCATCTTTGCGGGCGCGAAGACCTCTGTTGCCGCCGGCAGGACCATCGTGTTCGATGTCTTGGGCAGGAAACTAACGTCCGCGGGTGGCGCAATTGCCCCGGGCGTCTACTTCTACCGTGTCGAACACGGTGGCCGGACGAACAAAGTCGTCGTCCGGTAGCCGTTCGGCCAGCGACCGGCTCGGTGGACCAAGAAGGACTGTCGAACCACCGCGAATATGTCATCGGCTGACAGAGTGAGCCGGGCAGGGCCGGATGCCGCTAGCACCTATTACCTGTCGGTTCTGACCTGCCCCGACCTCATCGTGAAGGGCAAGCAACTCGAGTTTCGATTCACGCGGCCGGTGGATTCGG
>CAZQFS010000125.1:0-8552 GCA_964592755.1 uncultured bacterium
CCAGTCAGCAGTTTGCCGGCCTGACCCTGGTAACGATGTCCTGGCCCACCGACCCCCGGGGCTTGACTTGGCGCGGTGTTCGACTATCATAGCCGCTGCTAACCATTCAATTCCCTGGAGGAATCTTTGAAAGAATACGGCCCTGAACAGATCCGCAATCTCGGCTTCTTTGGTCACGGCAGTTCGGGCAAGACCTCGGTCTGCGAGTCGCTGCTCTTCACAATGAAGCAGAACACAAGGCTCGGTTCGGTGAGCGACGGTACTTCGCTTCTGGACTACGACGAGGATGAGGTCAGCCGCAAGATTACCGTCAACCTCGGTCTGGGTTACGGCGAGTACCGCGGCACGCTCGTCAATCTGGTGGACACACCCGGGTACGCCGATTTCTTCGGCGACGTGGTGTCCGCGGTAAGGGCGGTTGACGTCGCGGTGCTTGTGATTGACGCCTCGTCGGGCGTCGAGGTCGGGGCCGAGATGGCCTGGCGCAAGGTTGACGAGTTGAAGCTCCCCAGGGTCGTGTTTGTCAACAAGCTGAGGAAGGAGCACACCGAGTACGGGCGCACGGTTGAGGAGGTGCGCAAGGCGTTCGGCGCGCGCGTTACGCCGCTCTATCTGCCGATTGGCCGGGAGGTCGGTTTCTCGGGTGTGGTCGACCTGTTGAACGATAAGGCATACCAGTACGACGGCGGCGAGCGCCGGGAGGTGCCGGTGCCGGTTGAGATGAAGGACGCGGTGGCGCAGGGCAAGGAGCGTCTGGTCGAAGCCGCGGCCGAGGTCGAGGAAACGCTGATGGAGAAGTTCCTTGAGGGTGCCGAGATTGCGCCGGAGGAGATGCGGGCCGCGGTGCGCCGGGGCATCAAGGCGGGCACGGTCTATCCGGTGGTCTGTGGCGATGCGCTGGCCCAGGTCGGGGTTGACCTGCTTCTGGACCTGGCCGTGGACGTGCTGCCCGGGCCGCTGGACATGCCTGCCCGGTTGGGTACCAGGCCGGGCGCAAGCGAGCCGCTCGAAGTCGGGCCGGAACCGGCCGGGCCGGTTGCGGCGCTGGTCTTCAAGACCGTTTCCGAGGCGCACGTCGGCGACATGAGTTACGTGCGGGTGTTTCGCGGCAAGCTGGAGCCGGGCACGGTGCTGCTGAACGCACGGACCGAGCGCGACGAGAAGCTCAATCAGATTTACGTGGTCAAGGGCAGGGAGCGGTCCGAGGTGAGCCGACTCTCGACCGGGATGATCGGCGCTTTGGTCAAGCTGAAGGAGACCCGCACCGGTGACACGCTGTGCGACAAGCGTCAGCCAGCGGCGCTGTCGCCGATTGTCTTTCCCCGACCGTCGATTTCGGTCGCCATCGTGCCCAGGAGCAAGGGTGACGAGGAGCGCGTTTCCAACGGGCTAGCCCGGCTGCACCAGGAGGACCCGACGTTCTCCTACGACTACAACGCTGAAATCGGACAGCAGCTCATCAACGGGATGGGCGAGCTGCATCTGGACGTTATCGTCGCCCGGCTGAAGCGAAGGTTCGACGTGCACGTTGACCTGGTCAAGCCGCGCATTCCCTACCGGGAGACCGTGACCCGCAAGGCCGAGGCTCAGGGCCGGCACAAGAAGCAGACCGGCGGACGCGGCCAGTTCGGCGATGTCTGGCTCCGAGTGGAGCCGCTGCCGCGCGGGTCAGGGTTTGTGTTCGAGGACGAGATTTTCGGCGGCGCGATTCCGTCGAAGTTCGTGCCGTCGGTCGAGAAGGGCGTGGCCGAGAGCATGGAGAAAGGCGTGCTGGCCGGCTACCACATGATGGACATCAAGGCTACGGTGTTCGACGGTTCCTATCACGAGGTCGATTCTTCGGACATCGCGTTCAAACTGGCCGGCGCGCTTGCCTTCAAGAACTGCTGCGACAAGGCCGGGCTCATCCTGCTTGAGCCGATCATGAACATCGAGGTGACCGTGCCCGACCGTCACACCGGCGACGTGATGGGCGACCTGAACGCCCGCCGGGGCCGAATCATGGGCATGGAGGTGCAGGGTACGCTTCAGGTCATCAAGGCCCAGGTGCCGCAGTCGGAGATGTACAAGTACTCAAACAGCCTCCGTTCGATGACCCAGGGCCGGGGCTTCTTCCAGATGGAGTTTTCCCACTACGAAGAGGTCCCGCGCGAGCTGGCCAACAAGGTTATCGAAGAGGCGAAACGGGCCCGGGAAGAAAAGTAGCCCGGCCTTCGCGCTGACCCATTACGTGCGGGAATAGTTCGGTCCGGGCTCGGGTACATCGGGGTGCAGGAGTACACGATGAACCCAATAATCACTGCCGTTGACCGCGACCGCGTGTACGGTCGTGACGTAAGAATCGCCCTTTGTCTGACGCTGGCCGGGATGGCGGCATCTTTTCTGTTCCTCAAACCGCCTGAGGCGAGGCCCTACCAGTTTCGGCGGCCGGTCGAGCTGGTTTCGCTGCCGCTGCTCGAGGCGCCGGTCGAGCTGCCGAAGCCGACCGAGCGGCCGGCCCGGGTCGCGATTCCGATTCCGGTTCCTCCGGGCGAATCGGCCGACAACACCATTGCCCGGACCACCGGTGATAACGCTTTCAGACCGCCGGCCGAGTTCGTACCGGATTCGGTGCCGTTCTACAAGGTCGAACGCAAACCGGTCGCCATCAAGCTGGTGCAACCTGAGTATCCGGGACTGGCCCGGCAGGCGGGCATCGAGGGCCGCGTTGCGGTTTCGATGCTGGTTGACACTCTGGGCCAGGTGGCTCAGGTGCAGTTGTATGCCGGCTCGGGCAGCAGCCTGCTCGATGCGGCTGCCCTGGCCGGGGCCAGGGAGTGCCGGTTTCAGCCCGCATACCAGCGGGACCGGCCGGTGCCGGTCTGGGTGACGATGACGTTCAGTTTCCGGCTTCAGTGAACGGAGGAGACGATGATACGATACCTGATGGCGATGGCGCTGCCGGCAATGCTCCTGGCCGGGTCCGGGTCGGCGCGGCCGGCGGTGGAGCTGCTCAGCGGACTCAAGGTCGAGTCGCCGTTTCGATACGAGAACCTTACTGTCTTTGCCCTTTCCGGTGCGGGCGCGGGCGGCGCTGAGTACGTCCTGCTGGACGAGGCGATAGACGCAGGCTCGGTCAAGGTGCGGGAGAAGAACGGCGGCATCGTGAACACGGTGCAGATGCGCAACGACGGAAAGGGCTTTGTCTTCGGTATCGCGGGCGAGATTGTTTCTGGTGCGCGCCAGGACCGAATGCTGCAGGATGACGTATTGCTGCCGCCGGGTTCAGGCTGGATTGACGTGCCGGTCTACTGCACTGAGCACGGTCGCTGGGAAGGAACTCAGGAGTTCGGCACCAAACGCCACATTGCCGCGGGCCGGGTGCGAGAGCGTGCAGCCAGGAGCGGCAGTCAGGCCGAGGTATGGGCCGAGGTTGATGCGGCGCGGGCGGCGCTTGATGTGAAGACTCCGACTCAGGCGCTTGCCCGGGTCTATGACGAGCCGAGAGTCCAGCGCAAGGTCCAGGCCTACGAGCAGCATCTGGCGCGAGTCCCGGAACTCTGTCTGGGCGCGCGCGGAGTGCTGGTCGCGGTTGGGTCGCGGGTGGTATGTGTGGACGCCTTCGGCTCGCCGGCCCTGTTCCGCAAGATGTGGCCCAAGCTGCTCCGTTCCTACGTGATTGACGCCGTGTCGCAGCGCCCGGCCGGGCGACTGCACGTGGAGCAGGCGGCAGGGTTCCTCAGGGCTGCTGCCCAGGCGGCGTTCGCGATGCGACCCACGGCCGGCGCCGGTACGTCTTTCCGCATCCACGGGGCCCGAGTGTCGGGCTCGGCTCTTGTCCACGGCCCCAGGGTGGTGCATCTGGACCTGTTCTCGACAAGTGCCGATGGCCTTCCCGACGACCGTCCTGTGCCCCGACTGCAGTTCCGACGCGAAAGAAGCCTCGATTAGCCGTCTTTTGCCTCCAGGCGGCGACTCTGCGGCCCGCTGATGGGCCGCAGTGCTTTCGTGCTAGCGCCGGGTCCGCGGACACTCGGCAGCAGAGGTCGGCGGTCGGGAAGAGGTTCTGAGCCTTAGCGAAAGGACACGCACCAGGGCAGCGAGTTCGAGCAGGGGGAGAAGGACAACGGCCTTGAGGAAGAACAGCCCTGAATGGTCGTGCTTTGCCAGGTAGCGAAAGAGCGAGCGGTGGGTCTGCCAGACCATCTTTGCCCTGACCCGTGATGTGCTGGCGCCGCGTTTGTGGACGACACGCGCTTCCGGCAGGTAGGCGGTCCTGAATCCGGCATCGGCCATCCGCCGGGACAGGTCAACGTCGTTATAGAAGATGGGGAACCGTTCGTCAAACCCGCCCAGGGCCTTGAACACGTCGCGCCGGAACAGGAGGCAGGAGGCCATGGGCTGCTCGACCAGGGCCGGAGTCTCATAGTCGAAGCAGCGCATGCGCCAGCGGCCGAAGATGCGGCTGGCAGGGAGAAGTCGTGCGAGACCGAGGAGCTCCCAGAGTACCGTGGCTGCGGTCGGCAGCGAGCGGATTGAGTCCTGGGTCGAGCCGTCGGGATTGACCAGGCGCGGGGCGACCGCGGCAATGTCAGGGCGGGCGTCGAGGAAGGCGGAGAGGAGGTCGAGCGCACCGAGTTCGACGCGGGTGTCCGGGTTGAGCAACAGAAGGTAGTCACCGGTCGCGACGCTCGCGCCCTGGTTGTTGGCTCGGGCGTAGCCCCAGTTGGTGGTGTTTCTTATGAGCCTCAGATGGGGATAGCGGGCGAGCTTGTCGAGCGTGTCGTCGGCCGAGGCGTTGTCCACGACGATGAGCTCGAACTGGTGGCCGAAGTTGATTGAGTCAAGGCAGGTCTCGATGTCGGCGGAGCTGTTCCAGGTGACGACGACGACCGACAGTTTCATCGTTAAGGCCTGATGGCCAAGGCCGCGGTCCTAAGGCAGGGCCCGGTAGTAGTCGAGCAGGTCGGCGAGGGTTTGTTCAAAGGGGATTTGGGGCTGCCAGCCAGTGGCCTTCTTGAACCGGCCAGGGTCGCCGGTCAAGACCGGGATGTCGTGTGGCCGGAACTCTGCCGGAGAACTCCTGATCACGACCGGCACGCGGGCGAGGCGGGCAAGGATGTCCACGCCCTGTCGGAGTACGATGGGTCTGCCCGAGGTGACGTTGTACGACTCGCCGGCCCGGCAGTGTTTGAGCGCGAGGGAGTAGGCGCGGACCACGTCACGAACGTCGGTGTAGTCGCGCCGCACATCGAGGTTGCCCATCTCGATGACCGGTTCGCGCCGGCCGCGTTCGATGTCGGCGATGCCGCTGGCCACTTTGGGGAAGATGAAGTTCGGTGCCTGGCCCGGGCCGGTGTGGCTGAAAGGGCGCAGGATAACCACGTCCATGCCATAGGTGCGGTGGAAGAACCGACCCGCTTCACCGGTCATTAGTTTGCTCAGGGCATAAGGACTCAGGGGCAGGGGCGGGTCATCCTCGGTAAGAGGACGGCCGACGTTAGCGCGGCCGTAGACGTCGGCCGAGGAGATGAGCACGATGCGACTTGTGAGGTTGAGCTGACGGGCGGCTTCGAGCAGTTTGAGGGTCCCAAGCGCGTTCACGTCATAGGTGGCAAGAGTATGGGTTTCGGACGCGGCGACCGAGCTGAGCCCGGCAAGGTGGATGATGCCCTCGGGCCGGGTCTGGTCGAGCAGGGTCTTGGTGGCCGCGAAGTCACGGATGTCGCCTTGGTGGAGCTCGGCGGGCAGTTGCTCTCCTGGCTCGGCCCAGTGCAGCCCGAGCACACGGTATCCGTCGCGGTCAAGCTGACGGGCAAGGTGCGCACCGACAAAGCCTTCGATGCCGGTGACGAGAATGCGATTCATGCTGAACCGTGCGGGCGGGTCAGGGGCAACGGCTCTAGACCCGGGCGCGCCAGTAATCGAGCAGGTCCTTCATCGTCTGCTCGAACTTGTACTTCGGCTCCCACCCGGTCTGTTTCTTCAGTCGGGTCGGGTCGCCGAGCAGAAGCTCGACATCGCTCGGCCGCATCCGTTTGGGGTCCTGCTCGACCTTGACGCTGACTTTGGCCAGGCTGAGGAGGATATCGAGCATCTCGCGTATCTTCCAGCCCTTGCCGGTGGCAACGTTGTAGACCTCGCCCGGCTCGCCCTTTTCCAGCGCCAGGTAGTATGCGACCACGGTATCACGCACGTCGGTGAAGTCGCGCTGCGCCTCGAGGTTGCCGACGCAGATAACCGGGGGCCGTTTGCGAGCCTCGATTTCGGCAATCTGGCGGGCGAAGTTCGAGGTGACGAACACCTCGCCGCGCCGCGGGCCGGTGTGGTTGAATCCGCGCGTGCGGACGATGAACGTGCCGTAGCTCTGGTGGTACTGGTAGCCCATCAGGTCCTGCGCGACCTTGCTCACGCCGTATGGACTCAAGGGACGGAGCGGGTTGGTTTCCTTGATGGGGGCTTCTTCGGGCCGGACCATGCCGTACTCCTCGCTCGAGCCGGCCAGTTGGATGCGGCATTCGTAGTCCACGGCCCGCACCGCCTCGAACAGGTTGGTCTGGCCGATGATGTTGGTCGTCAGGGTTTCGGCCGGTGCGACCCAGGACATGGGCACGAAGCTCTGGGCGGCCAGATGGTAGATGCGCTCGGGCCGCAGGTCTCGGATGAGCTGGTACATTGCCGTCGCGTCCCGGATGTCACACTGGTGCAGGTGGACCCGGGTCCGGATGGCATCGATGTTCTCGGTGCGGGCACGCCAGCGCATGGTGCCGTGGACCTCGCAGTCGCCGCGGCTCAGAAGGTATTCGGCCAGGTGGCTGCCGGCGAAGCCGGTTATGCCGGTGATGAGACACTTCACTTAGCCTCCAGGGGATGAACGAAGGCCTTGCCTAGGCCTTGGCGACTTTGCCGGAACGCAGACAACGGGTGCAGACCCAGACCCGGCGCGTGGTTGAAACCTGCTTCACCCGCACGCGCTGCAGGTTTGGCTCCCAGGTGCGTTTGGTCACGTTGTGCGCGTGGCTGATGCTCGAACCGATGGAACCGACTTTGCCGCAAATCTCGCAGTGTTTTGCCAATTTGTCTCCTTTGCTTGGATTGCAGCCAGAGGATAGCGGCAATCTTCGGGCTGTCAATGATGGGAGCGAAACCGACCCCTGTCCGGGTCAACGCGCGGCGATGATGCGCCGGGTCGGAGTGCTGTTACCGGTCCGGCTCCGGATGAAGTAGACTCCGGGCGCGAACGGACCGCTGACCCGGCGGCCGGCAGGGTCGTAGACCACGGTTCCAGGCTCGGACAGCACCGAGCAGGGTACGACCGAAGACCGGGGACCGACCCGTTCAGGACCGAGTCGGCCCGGCTCCAACGTTGCTGCCGGCCCGACGCAGGGGGCACGAAGGTAGACAACGGCGTTGACGGTCTGCGGGCCCTGACTTTGTTCCCAGGAACCTGCCACCCGGTCGGCGAAGTAGAGGATGTGCAGCGTGTCATCAACGACTTCGGCCAGTGAGGGGAAGCGTTTGCTCGTGTTGTCCGGCTCGGTCAGGCGGACGGGTGTGCTCCAGGTTACGCCGCGGTCGGGCGAGCAGTTGGCCCAGATGTCGGCCCGCGCCAGTCCGGTCAATGGGTCGGTGTTTGTCGGGTCGAACTGCTCCCAGACCACGTAGAGGCGTCCTTTTCGTCGGTCCATGCCGATACTGGGACGACAGGCAGCAAGGGCCAGGTCGCCAAGCCGTGTCGAGTCCGGATTGGCGTACTCGTGCACCAGGCTCCAGGCCGGCGCCAGGTAAGGGCAGTAGTGCCAGAGCTGGCTGCGGTTGACGTTCGTGCCATCGTATAGGTCGGCGACGAGATGGACCTGGATGCTGTCGTAGGTGGCGCAAGCGCCGAGCAGTGACTGCGACAGCGGCGCAGGGACCGAGTCGGAAAGGCACACGGTTGCATACCAGGTCTGTCCGTTGTTCGGAGTCTGTTTCAGGAAGAGCTTCCCGCGGTCAGGGGCATCGGTTCCGGCCCAGATGCAGGCGTAACGGCCGACCTGTTTGGACACGGCCAGGTTGCCGCTCGGGAACGGGCCGATGCGGCCGACCGCCTGGCGACCGAGGATGGCCCGGAAGTAAAACGAGTCATTGCGGGTTGCGGCGAACTTGTACCAGCCATAGGTCGTGGTGGCGACGAGACACTCGCGATACCCGGCGGCGATGACGAACTCGCCAAACCGGCCGAGTCCGGCCGACTCGTCTTTGAAGAAGCTGATGGCCGGAGCGCCCTGGGACACGTAGTCGCAGGAGACCATGGCCCGACCGTTCGAGATGTCCACGTCGAGGCAACCGAGGTTGCGGGGGTAGGCATTGATGACGACTCCTTCGGGCCAGCGCCAGGCACCCCGCCTTGGTCGGAAGTTGTAACGGATGAGACCCAGGTCGTCTTTCCAGACAGCGTGAATGCCGCTCAGGGTGTCATTGACCAGATAGCGGAGGGACGGGCCGTAGACCTGACGGTCGCGAGTGGTGCGGCCGATGGTGTCAGCCAGAGGCTGGGCTGGCAGCAAGGTCGGAACAAACACGGTCAGGGC
>CAZQFS010000126.1:0-8472 GCA_964592755.1 uncultured bacterium
CGGTCCGCGCTGCGGTCTGCGCGCAGGTTGTCAGTTCAGACAGCGGGTCGGGTTCAATTCGCAGCAGCAGACTTGAGTGCGGTTGCGGCTGCGGGCGCGGCGCAGCGGGCAAGGTGCCTGGCACGGCAGCGGTGGTTACTCTGTGGTTGCCGCGGATGATGCCTCAGGGGCCGATTCCCTGCGCCATTACCCTGTGACACTGTGGCTGTGCTATGACAGGGCCAACGCGACCCTTGACTTTGGCACTCGGAACCGATAACATCGACACCAAGGAGTTTCCACAGAATGAAGCCAGACCGTAAGCCTGCAAGACCACAACCACAGCCTTCAAAGTCGAGGCCGCCCGGCAAGTCGGCCCGGCCGATGATTGCCTTGGGCCGGAAGAACTACGCCATCATGGGAGTTGGGATAGCCACGGTCATTGCCGGGTTCATCACGCTCTCGACCGGCTCGATTACCCTCGCTCCGATTCTGCTCGTGCTGGGTTACTGCGTACTCATCCCGGTGTCGCTGTTGGTGAAATGACCCGGCGTGTCGCGGACGAACAAGGGGTTGCACGGTTGGTGAACCGTCTCGCGTCTGCAGTTGAGCGCGCCCACAGGGGCGCTCGCGAGCTTTCGCTGGTCGGCATCAAGCGCCGAGGCGTGCCGCTGGCCCGCAGGATTGCCGCCCGGCTGAACCGTGGTCGGCGGAAACCGGTTCCGGTGGGCGCGATTGACATCACCTTGTACCGAGACGACCTCAAGCTGGTTGCCGAGACTCCCATTGTCCGGGGTTCAGAACTCGGCTTCGACGTCAACGGACGCACCATCATTCTTGTTGACGACGTCATCTTCACCGGCCGGACGATTCGGGCCGCGCTCACCGAGCTCCTCGACTTCGGCCGGCCGCGTTCGGTCAGACTTGCCGTACTCATTGACCGGGGTCATCGGGAGCTTCCCCTCCATCCCGACTTCGTTGGTCGCGTACTGAGTACCGGACCCCGCGACCTGGTTGATATCTTCCTGAAGGAGACTGACGGACGCGACGGGGTGTACGTCACACGAAGGTGAAGTCCCGACTGAACCACCTGCTCGGTATCGAAGAACTGGACCGCGCCGACATTCTCGCCATCCTCGACCAGGCCCGGAGCTTCCGGGAAGTTCTGCGTCGGTCGATTCCTGTCGTACCGGCGCTGCGGGGACAGACCGTGGTGAATCTATTCTACGAGCCCTCGACTCGAACACTCACCTCGTTCCAGCTCGCGGCCAGCCGGCTGAGTGCACAGTGCGTCAACTTCTCCCGCGCCACTTCGTCGGTCACCAAGGGCGAAACCCTGCTCGATACGGCCCGCAACATCGAGGCGATGCGCGTTGACGGCATCGTCATCCGCCATTCCATGCCCGGTGCGCCTCACTTCCTTGCCCGGCACACGAAGGCATTCATCGTCAATGCGGGAGACGGGGCGCACGAGCACCCGACCCAGGCCCTGCTCGATGCCTTCACCCTGTGTGAGAGGCTCGGTGACCTGGCCGGCCGGCGTATCCTGATTGTCGGGGACATCGCGCACTCCCGCGTCGCCCGCTCCAACATCCTGGCCTTCACGAAGCTCGGGGCCCGCGTCGCGGTCTGCGGTCCGCCACCACTCATCCCAGCGTATTGTGAGGAGCTCGGCTGTGATGTCTTCTATCGGCTGGACAGCATTCTGTACGAGGTTGATGTGGTCAACATGCTCCGGGTTCAGCTCGAGCGCATCGGCGCCTCCAGCTTCCCCACGGTCCGTGAGTACCGCGTGCTGTACGGGCTGACCGACGAGCGGCTATCGCGTCTCAGGCCCGAGGTCGTCATCACGCACCCCGGTCCCGTGAACTGGGGCGTCGAGATGGACCATGCCGTATCCCAGCACCCGACCGCGGTTGTGCTTGAGCAGGTGACGAACGGCGTCGCGGTCCGGATGGCAGTCCTTTTCCTGCTTGCCGGAGCAGAACGTACCGAATGAAGTCAGGAGCGAAGAAGTGACCGCCGAGCGGCGCGAAGTCGACCGGCTGGTGCTGGCCGGAGGCACAGTGGTTGACCCATGGGGCAAGAGGGTTCGGCGCGCCGATGTGTTCATCGAGGCAGGCCGTGTCGTCGGCGTCGGCCCCAGGCTCCGCGTCCGCGGAGCCGAGACCATCAACTGCACCGGCTGCCATCTCGTCCCTGGGTTCATTGACATGCACTGCCATCTGCGCGAGCCGGGTCGGAACGACGAGGAGACGATTGCCACCGGGACGCTCGCTGCGCTTGCCGGTGGATTCACCCGGGTATGTCCGATGCCGAACACCGAGCCGGCGACCGACTCTGAGGCCCAGGTGCGCTTCCAACTGGAGCGCGCGGCCGAGGCCGGCCATGCCCACATCCACCCGATCGGCGCGTGCACCAAGTCGCGGCAGGGCAAGGAGCTGGCTGAAATCGGTGCGATGGTTGCGGCCGGCGCGGTGGCGTTCTCGGACGACGGCGCAAGCATCGGTGACCCCATGGTGATGCGTCGAGTGCTCGAGTACTGCAAGGCGTTTGACGTGCCCGTGATTTCGCACTGCGAGGTGGCGGAGCTGGTCGAAGGAATGGCACACGAGGGAACGATGGCCACACGGCTCGGGCTTGCGGCAGCGCCGGATGTTGCCGAAGCAGTGCAGGCGGCCCGCGATGTCCTGCTCGCCGAGCTGACAGGAGGTCGGCTGCACGTCGCCCACGTCTCGGCGGCGGTCACGATAGACATCATCCGCTGGGCCAAGGCCCGGGGGACCATGGTCACAGCCGAGACATGTCCGCACTACTTCGTCCTTAACGACGAAGCACTGGCGAGCTTCGACACCAACTATCGGGTCAATCCGCCCCTCCGGTCCGAACGCGACCGCCAGGCGGTGATTCGGGGGTTGGCCGACGGCACGATAGACGTCATCGCTACCGACCACGCACCACACACCAGTGCCGAGAAGGAGACCGAATGGGATAACGCACCTCCGGGAATCGTCGGCCTTGAAACCGCGTTCAGCCTTGGGTACGAGTTGCTCGTTCAGAGCGGAACGATGAGTCTCGTGGACTACCTCGGTCGGCTCACGGTCGCCCCGGCGCACATCCTGAGACTGCCCGCAGGTCCAGTTGAACCGGGCCGCCCGGCCGAACTCGTTGTGCTGGACCTGAATGCACACTGGGTCTGTGCGGCAGGCAGTCTTCATTCGCGGTCACGGAACACGCCCTTCCTGGGTCGAACCATGAGCGGCCGAGTAGTCGCCGCGGTCGTCGGCCGGGTCCAGTTCAGCTTCTAGCCGGCTCAGGCCGGATTTGCTTGACAGACGTAGGGTTGCGTGCTAGCTTGAGGGGGACAGGTGGTAGCCGGAAGGTACGGAGACGGAGCGATGACGTGAGGGAGCAGCGAACGACGTGAGAGGATTATGGAGAACAAGCCGTGTCGGGTCCTTTTTGTTGACGACGACAAGGTAGACCAGCTTGCGTTCAAGCGCCTGGTCGCGGAGCTTGAGCTGGCCTACGACGCGACGATTTCCGGGTCGGTTGCCGAAGCGCGTCAGGCGCTGGCCGGCCAGGAGTTCGACATCGTCATCGCCGACTATCGGCTTGGGGACGGGACCGCTTTTGACCTGATAGAGCACATCCGGGCCACGCCGGTGGTCTTCGTTACCGGCTCAGGCAGCGAAGAAGTAGCGGTCCGCGCGATGCACGTCGGCGCCTCAGACTACCTTATCAAAGACCCGGAGCGCAACTACCTCAAGGTCCTGCCGGCCACGGTTGAACATGCACTGGCCCGCGTGCGTGCTGAGGCGCAGGTCCGCAAGCTGACCAAGGCCTTGGAAGAAAGCCCGGTCGCGGTAATCGTAACCGACCGCGACGGCCGCATCGAATACGTCAACCCTTGCTTCACCCTGCTCACCGGATACGGCAGCGACGAGGCCATCGGCAAGACACCTCGCATCCTGAAGTCCGGCGTTCATCCGCCTGAGTTCTACCGCCGGATGTGGGCTGTGATCCTGTCCGGCAGAGTCTGGCGTGGCGAGCTGCAGAACCGGAAACGAGACGGCACGCTGTTCTGGGCGGCCATGTCGATTTCGCCGCTGCGCAGTCCGGCCGGCGACATCACCAACTTCGTTGCGGTAGCCGAGGACGTGAGCGACCGGCGCCGGGCGGAGGAGATGCTGCGCGAGAACGAGAGGAACTTCCACGCCCTGGCGGAGAACGCCAGTGACGGAATCCTCATCGCCGTGGACCAGACCGGTCACGTCTATGCCAATCGCCGCATTGAAGAGATGACCGGCCGGACGCGCGAGCAGTTGCTGGCTCTGAACCTGTGGGAGCTGGCCCCGGTTTCCGAGCAGCAGCGACTGAAAGAGAATCACGTCCGGATTCCGCCGGACCCGGCGTCGAGTATGTACCAGACGAGCATCCTCCGGCCTGACGGCACGCTCGTCCCGGTCGAAATCACGGTCGCCACGACGGTCTGGCGCGGTCGGCCCGGGGTACTGCGCGTCGTGCGCGACATATCGGAGCGAGCCCGGGCCGAGCAGGCGCTCCGGGACAGCGAGGAGAAGCACCGTACTCTGGTGGAACGCTCCAACGCCGGCATCGCCATCATCCAGGATGGTCTGGTTAAGTACGCCAACCCGAAGCTGGTCGAACTGTCGGGCCGGTCACAGGCCGAGATTCTCGGACGGCCGTTCGTTGAGTTTGTCCGACCGGACGAACGCCACCGAGTCATCAGCCTCTACCAGCGCCGCATGCGCGGCGAGAGTGCTGACACCTCATACGAAACCGTGTTTCGGCGCCCGGATGGCAGCAGCGCCTATGTCGAAGTCAACGCAGGGGTCATCAGCTTCGAGGGACGGCCGGCGGACTTCGTCGTGGTCCACGACATGACCCAGCGTCGTGAGGCCGAGGCGGCACTGGCCGACCGAGAATCCGCGCTCCGCCGTCTTGTCAATCAGGTGCCGGCCATTTTCTGGACCACGGACCGCGAGCTCAAGTTCACCTCATCGGTCGGTGCGGGGCTGGCCCGGCTCAACCTGATGCCGGGTCAGGTCGTCGGCATGAGTCTGAACGACTTCTTCAGGACCGACGACCCAGAGGCCCTTCCTATCGCGGCCCATCGGCGGGCACTGGCCGGGCAGTCAGTAACCTACGTCATGGAGTGGCAGGGCAATGCCTATGACAGCGACGTTGAGCCGCTCTACGACGACCACGGTAAGGTGATCGGTACGGTGGGCGTCGCCGTTGACATCACCCAGCTCGTCAGAGCCGAAACAGCGCTGCAGGAACGCGAAGAGAACTTCCGCCAGCTCGCCGCCAACGCCAGCGATGGAATAATCATCTCCGCTCCGGCCGGTCGTCTGCTCTATGTGAATCCCAAAGCCGGAGTCATCACCGGCTACGCGGCCGAAGAGCTTCTCACCGTTGACTTCTGCCGGCTCATCCAGGACCCGATTGATGCTGCCCGCTTGGGCCGGGTTGCCGAAGAGCTGCAGGAGAGCCGTTCGTCGCCGCCGACCGAGCTCCTGCTGACCCGCAAGGATGGTTCAGCGGTTCATCTCGAAGTCTCGACTGCGTTCACGACCTGGCAGGGACAGCCCGCGGTGATGCATATCCTGCGTGACATCACCGAGCGGAAGCAGGCTGAGTATGCTCTGCGGGAGGAACGGGACCGCGCCCAGTCCTATCTCGATATCGCGGGCGGCATCATCATTGCTCTCGACGCGCGCGGCGTGGTCACGCTCATCAACCGTGCCGGCGCGGCAATCCTCGGTCTGACGCCTGATGAGGTCATCGGCCGGGACTGGTACGACAGCTTCGTTCCCGAGCCGACCAGAGCCGCGCGCCGCGCCGTTTTCAACCATTTGATGGCCGAAAAGGCGTCCGGTGCGGCGCCGAAACAGGTGCATGAGGAGAATGCCATCGTCACGCGAGACGGCATCAAGCGGATCATCGCCTGGCACGATACGGTCATCCGCGACCGGCAGGGCCGCCCGACAGGAATGCTCAGCTCCGGCTACGACATCACCGAGAGGAAGCAGGCCGAGGAGGAGCAGGAGCGGCTCATCCGGGAGCTCGATGCCTACGCCCATACCGTTGCGCATGACCTCAACGGCCCTCTGTCGGCGGTAATCGGCTTCGCCGAGCTGCTGAAACAGAACGAGCGGGTGATGGCGGACGCGGATGCGGCCGAGAATATCACTCATATCGAGGCCAGTGGCAACCGGATAAGGAACATCATCGAAGAGCTGCTGTTACTGGCAAGCGTGCGCAAGACGAACGTGGTGGCGCGACCGGTGGACATGAGCCGGGTTGTGCAGGCCGCGCTCGGGCGGCTCGTATTCATGATCAAGGAACACAAACCGAAGGTTGTGCTCCCGGATGTCTGGCCCGAGGCACTCGGCCATGCGCCGTGGCTCGAGGAGGTCTGGGCCAACTACTTCAGCAACGCGATGAAGTACGGCGGCCGCCCCCCTCTGCTTGAGGTCGGCGGCCGCGCGCTTGAGGCACCGTTCGTGCTCTACTGGGTGAAAGACAACGGGCCTGGCTTGAGGCCCGAAGAACAACAGAAGCTGTTTCTGCCGTTCACCCGTATTCACGAAGACGCGAGCACAGGCCACGGGCTTGGCCTGTCCATTGTTCGGCGCATCATGGACAAGCTGGGTGGCGAGGTCTGGCTTGAAAGCACGCCCGGCCAGGGTAGCAAGTTCGGGTTCATTCTGCCTGCCGTGAAGCAAGCCTCGGCCAGGTCCGATGACGGCGGCGGACATGGCCGTGCCAGCCGGCACCCAAGACCCCGCAAGAAGTAGAAGACTTGGCTACCGTCGTTGACGGACTTGTGCTGGTGGTCGTTATCCTGGCGGCCTATGCAGAGGCCGACCGAGGCCTGTTTCTCGCCCTTGCCGATTTCGTGCGGGTTGCCGCGGCACTGGTGCTGGGACTCGCCACCTATGGCCTTGTTCACCTCCTCGCGCACAACTATCAGGTCAGCCTTTCCGCACTGGCGCTGGTTGCTCTGGTTGTCATCCTGCTGTTCCCCGCTGCCATCCGCTATGCGGCCCTCGACCCGGCATGGGGCAAGACTGCTCTGGCCAGGGTCGGCGCTGGTCTGCTCGGGGTCGGGCTCGGGCTGGCTATCTGTGCGGCCTTTGTGCCGGTGGTGAGCCGCACCCCGGAAATCGGGCGGGTCATTGCCCGCTCGCAACTGGGACGCCGGTTTCTGGTCGTGACCCCGTGGTTCTACCACGCGGCCGACCGCCTCAACCTCGACCTGCCCATGCTCGGTTCAAGTCCGGCTCGGTTCGAAGACGAAGGCGCACCGACCAGCCCCCGCATGGTGGAGCGCATCAACTACTCTCGCTTCGACGGCAGCACGTGTATCGGATGTGGCGGCACGGTGCGCTTTGCCGGCTATCACCGGCGATTCGATTTCGCGGTCTCGCCTTTGTTTGTCTGCGAGGAGTGCGGACGAACCTCGGACGGATGCCAGACATATGAGGGTTTTCACCGTATGTACGGCCGATGCCCGCGGCGAGTGGCAGACAACCTTGGGCCGATTGACTGCGGAGTCTGGCCAAATGAGGCAGGGGTGGTCCCCCGGGGACCGTGCCCGGTCTGCGGGAACTAGACTCCGGCGCCCGCCACCGGCCGGGCTGCAAAGACAAGCCCCCGGAATCCGACATTGAGCCTCGAAGAGCACGAAAGGCTCGAAGGAATGGGTGAACTTCGGGCTTACGACCCTCTGCTCGGACTTCGTGGCCTTCGTGGCAGTCAACTTCGGGATTGGGGAAGCCACACCTTCTTGACTGCTGCCGGTTCAGGCCTAGACTCTGTTCATGGAGAAGAAGCACATTCTCGTAGTAGACGACCAGCCGGCAATGCGGCTGATGTTGCGACGCTTCTTCGAACCGGACGGCCATCGCGTCTCCGAGGCCAAGGACGCCGAGAGTGCCCTTGCTCTGGCTGCGTCCGAGCCACCGGACGTGGTCCTGCTTGACCTGAAGATGCCTGGCTGCAGCGGACACGAAGTCTTGAAGCAACTCAAGGCCGAATCCGGATTCAAGGCGCCGATCATCGTACTCACCGGCCAGACCGACTGGGCAAGTGTTGACGCCTGCATCGAGGAAGGCGCTGATGCGTATGTAACCAAGCCGGTGACCAAGGACCAGCTCGTGGCCAAGCTGGAGGAAGTACTGGCCGCCCCCAAGAAGTAGCTGACCTGACCCGACACGCGAACGGGCAGGACGGCAGACCCGAGTACATCCGCGCCCGGGCAGACCTCTTGGTTTGACCTTTCGCGAGTTCAGGCTACGATGGTCCGTGTTCCGCAGGTTGTCCCCGGTCCTCAGAATCCGCAACTTCGCCCTGCTCACTTCTGCGGCCAGCATGTCTCAGTTCGGCGACCGGCTCACCCACATGCTGCTCATCACGGTTATCGGCATCAGCCGACCAGGCAGCCTGCTGGCCTTCTCTGCC
>CAZQFS010000127.1:0-8414 GCA_964592755.1 uncultured bacterium
TACAGCCTGAAGCGTACGGCGTAGAGCGTATCTGCCACCGGTATGCCCAGGGTGTCGGTCAGCCTGCCCTGATAGGACAGCATCCGTGGAATTGTCACCGCGTCCGCCATCGTGGCTGCCGTGCCGGCTGAAAGCCGTGCGCTGTTGTCAATTGCTGGCAGGGTCAACGGCACTGAGTGCGACTCATTTGCACCGGCTGCCGCTGGCAGAGCAGCCACGCACAGAATCGCGAGAGCGTAACAGCAGTTTCGCATCCTGACCTCCTTGGTCACGGGTTGTTGCTCTATCGTGACAACCGCTGCCGGTTCGCTTGCCCCTCTCCACGCACAACTCCGTCTTCGATTCAGAAGCAGGCGCCGAGGCAGCCGACGCGTGCCGCCAGCGGTCACCGTACATCATAGTTTCCGCCCAACGCTTGTCAATGAGACGAACTGCTCATGATACCATTCCCGGTGGCGAGCCGTGCAATCGAAGCCACGGGGCAACATGGGAACGGCAGTGCCGCCAGCAGCATGACTGCACATGCGCCGCGTATCAGACCTGCTGACGCGACAGGCAGCCCGTTTGCTGTCGCCATAGTTTCTGGGCTCGGTATCAGACCCGCAACCGGAACCGCCGGGCAGCGCGGGTCGCAGACTCACCTGTGTCCCGCTATGCGGCCCGGCCACCAATCTGTGCCGTAAGGTGCTGTCAGGTCTGGCGTTAGGTCAAGTCAGCCATCTGGTGGGGGGAACGGTTCCCGGAGTGGTTCCCGGGACCGGTCTTGCCACCATGCGCCGAGACACATGGTAACAGCAAACAGCCGCAGATTGGAGTTTGTGGCCTGAAAAGGCAGGCGACTCCCGGCAGGACTCGCAGCTTGATGCCGGGTGCTACATGCGGTCAGAGACTTCGATGCCCAGCAGGGCGAGGCCGGTCTTGAGCACTTCGCCGACCATCGCGACAAGGCCGAGCCGCGCGGCCAGGAGTGCGGGTGTTTCGGCCTTGAGTACCGGCACTCTGTCGTAGAAGGCGGAGAACTCGCGGGCGAGACGCCAGACGCGGTTGGCGATGCGATGCGGTTCGTACGTATCCGCCGCGGCGGCCACCGAATCCGGAAACCGCGCAATCTGCCGCAGGACCATCTGTTCTTCCGGAGTAGTGAGCAGCGAGAAGTCGGCTGTCGGCACAGGCGAATCCTTGACGCCGGCCCGGCGCAGGATGGAGCGGGTCCGGGTGTACGCGTACTGGAGGTAGGGCGCGGAGTCGCCGTCCAGCGCGAGCATCCGGTCCCAGTCGAACACGACTTCTTTGATTCTCGTCTGGGACAGGTCGGCGTACTTGATGGCGCCGATGCCGACGATGCGGCTGATGGCGGCCTTGTCTTCCTCGGTCAGCTCGCGGTCGGCCACGACGGCGCCGGCGCGGCGTGAGCTGGGTCGGGCTGGCAGTGGCGGACGGGACTCCCGGATTCTGGAGCGCCTCAGGCGAGGTGTTTCCCGATACGCGCCGGCAGCGGTGCTGGGTGCACATGATGGCGAACATCCTGGACAAGCTGCCGCAGACGCAGCAGCAGCAGGCTCGCGCCGACCTGCATCGTATCTACTATGCGGCGACGAAAGCAGAGGCGATAAGCCGGGTCGTGTACTTCAGCGAGCGCTATCGGGCCCATCCGTCGGCGGTCCGCTGCCTCTTGGAGGACCAGAACGACCTTCTGACCTTCTTCGATTTCCCGAAAGCGCACTGGCGGCAGCGGCGATTGCCGGAATCAGGTGTGCTGACCGAATCGAGGTCAAGTCCACGTGACCACTCAGACACCGCTCAGTTCCTTCTGCACAACATTTGACAGGACGCCCAGCGCTCAGCCCTGCGCCCGACACGCGGCCCAACCCGGGGTCCTGCCCGTGTAACAGGTCTGCGGCACCAACACTATTGGGCCCCCGCAGCCCCCAAGCACAACGCCCCAATCTGTCCCTGCGACTCAACCGTCGGCTGTGCGCCACATAGCGAAGCGGCCTGCCCGCTGGCAAGCCGCTTCCTGACCGAGCCTGCGGATCCTAGTCGTTCTCTGTCAGAATCACCTTCCTGCTGATGCGGTCATCGGCTGTTTCCAGCGTGCAGAAGTACACGCCGGTCGGCACGGACCTGCCTTTGCTGTCCCGGCAGGTCCAGACTGCCTCGTTCAGGCCTGCCTTGACCTTGCCCGAGAACAGGACGTTCACCTGCCTTCCTGCGGCGTCGTAGGCCTTGACCGTGGCGTGGGCCCCGGCTTGCGCCACCTGCCAGTACACCGTGACCGGCCCAGATGCCGGATTCGGCGACGCCCGACGCAGGTCAGTTGCGAGGCCTGAGCCCATCACGCCGTCCTGGTGCTTCTTGTGCCGGACCAGAAAGATGCCCGTGCCGGGCCGGGGCTTGGGCTTGGGTTTGTTGCCGTCGCTGCCGTTCGGGTCCTCGCGCTCGTAGACCACGTTGTTCGTACCGGTGGTCGGCACGTAGTACACGTCCGGCTTGTCCCGGATGCAGCCTGAGTCGGTCAGGCTGGTGAAGTCGCCCGAAGCGGTGTCTACCATGCCTATCTGGCTCGTCAGGCCAAACCACCGGACCGCGGCGATGGACTTGCCATCTGCCGACCAGTCCGGCTCCTCCAGGTCGCGGCTGGAGTTGGTGACCAGCCGCTCGTTGTCGCCGTTCGCCTCAACCACGCCGACCTGGTAGATGTCGTCGTCCCCCTGGGCAGCGAAGCACACGCTGTGCCCGTCGCAGGCAGGGTCAGGCGTTTCCGCATCGCGCCCGGAGTGGGAGAGGACGGCCAGGTCCTGTGAGTTCACTTCGAGTTTGGCGACCTGGTCGTACCCGGTGTCAGGGCTGAAGAGGAAGGAGATGTATGCGTCTTCGAGGAAGCGCGGGGATTCGCAGTCCGCGTCGTCGTAGTCGGTCAGGGCCTGCTCTGCGCCACCCTGTGAGGAGATGATGTACACCTGGGTACGCGACGTGGAGTCGTCCTTGGCGTAGCAGATGTAGTTACCGGACGGGCTGTAGTCCGGTGAGAAATGGTCCCACTCGTCGTTCGTGAGGAAGTCCAGATTCAGCGGTACGGGCGGGCTGCCGTTGCCGTCCAGCGTGCTGCCTGCCAGGCTGAGCCCGAACGGTGATAGGACCGCGGGCATGGTCACCGGGGCTGAGGCGGGTGATTGCAGTTGCTCGGCAGAGCTGACCGCGTTGCCGGTGGGGGCTGCTGCTGGCAGGCAGACGAGACTGCCGAAGCCGGCCGCAGATTGGGCAGTGGCCCTGTCGGACTGACGCGGCTGGGCGGGGATGTTCCTGGTCACACCCCAGTGGGGCACATCCGCGCCCGGGACTTCGACGACCGCCAGTTGCAGGCGCTCGGTCAGCGTGTCGTCGACGACCAGACAGACATGGCAGCCCTGAGGGTCGAACACCGGTTCAGAACACTCCAGGGCACAGTCAACCAACCTGACCTCGGTGCCCGGCTCTGATGCCCGGACCATGTAGACCTGGTCAAAGCCTGCCCCGACGCCGTCATCGGCCTCGCGCACATAGACCACGGCCGAACCGTCGCCATTCCACCTCGGCGTGAGAGCGGACATACCCTCAGCCAACCCGGTCTCCGCGCCATCGGTGCCTCGCCACGGGCTGTTCCGGGCATAGGACCCGAATCCAGGAGTCTCAGCCGTCGGTACGTAGCACCAGAACTCCAGGCAGTTGTTGCCCTTGAGCGCGTAGAACACGCCGTCACCGTTTGACACGATGTCAGCGCCACCCTTGATCCACTTCTTCTTCCCGGTCGAGCCGACTCGGGGAATCGTGTCGAGCGCCGTCCACGTTCCCGCGGGCGTGGTCTCGGTGGGCGGCGAATAGCGCCACAACTCACCGGTATTGTTGCCCTTGAGCGCGTACAGGTGACCGTCGTACCACGTTCCGCAGCCGCCCTCACTCGACTTCTTGTACTTGCCGGTAACGGAGTTGTAGAACGGCATGCCGTCCAAGTGCTGGCTCCACCAGGTATCGCCATTGACGTCGTATGCAAATAGCTCGTTCACCTTCGACTTGTGGCAGTAAATGGTGTGATTGCCGTCATACACGAGAAACGACCCGGGCTTGTATTCCTCACCGCTCGGACCGGCTGGGGCGTCCGGACGTCTGGGTCGCCACGCATTCGTGGTTGCGTTGAAGCAGTGAAACTCAAAGGTCTTCCCCTTGAGCAGGTAGACAAAGCCAGTGTCGTTTCGTACCGCATGGGCCACATCGCTGCCGTAGGCGACTTTGCCGTAGTTGCCTCCCAAGGGCACGTTCTCCATCTGCTCCCAGGTGTCCCCGGCTATGTCGTAGCGCCAGAAACCTCGAGTGTTGCTGCCCTTCGTGACGTACAGGCATTCGTCGCTTGGGCTGCAAGTGCCCGCGGCGCCGCCCTTGGGCAGCTTATTCTCAGTCCCCAGCGGTATCTCTGAGAAGTCGTCCCAAACGTCGCCTTCTACATCGTAGGAGTAGAACTCCGAAGTTCGGTTGCCCTTGGTGCCGAACACCTGCTCGTCAACAGGGTCCCAGCAGAGCCACCCGTCCTGCTTCACTTTCTTTGTCGAGTGCACGCCCTCGGTTTCCTCCATCTCCTCGAGCTCGGTCCAGCCGGCGGGCAGATAGACGAACGTAGTCGCGACCAGCGCGTTGTTGCCTGAGACGCTGTCCTCCACGAGCAGTTCGCAGACCACGGTCCTGCTTCCCAGAGGCCGCGCGTGCCAGTCCTCGAACTCAACGGTATCCTCTTCGCCGGGCGCGACCAGGACCTCCTGGGTGTCGTAGAAGGTCGTGTCCACCCGCAGGCGAACGAGCAGAGTGTCCGGTTCCAGGTCGTTGCTGTCAGACGCAGAAACGACAGCCCTCAGTTCCAGGTCCTCGCCGTAGGGAGTCGTGTCGGGCAGGCCCAAGAGCGCATCCACTGAGAAGTCGAGCCACGGCGGAAGCACGTGGACCTCAGCGGTCAGCGTATCGTTGTCGAACAGAACGTCGTCTCCCGCATAGAGAGAGCAGAGGACGACGAAGCTCCCCGTCGTGTCGGCGTCCCACGGTAGGAAGCTAAGCGTGATCGTATCACCCGCCTCGACCGTTGTGTCCTCGATGGTTTCCTCGTACTCGGTCCCGATGCGGACGAGAATCGAAACCTCTTCCTCGGTGTTGTCCTCGTCTGCATAGATACGGACCTGCGGGATGGTCTCGCTGTTGAAGCGGACGGTGTCCGGCGGAGACCAGATGGCCAGGACACCGAAATCCGACTGCCCGATGGCTGTGGAACCAAGCAGCAGGACCAGCGACAGCAGGGATGCTGTCTTCATACCTACCTCCCTTACCGCGGTCTCAGGCGCGCTGCTGCGCGCCTATCTCAGCTTGACGAACTTCGTGGTCGCGTCGGTTCCGGCCCCGACCACGACATAGACGCCGGCAGGAAGATGCCCGAGGTCGTTGCTGCCGTGGTTGACCTCGGCTACTCCCTTCCCACTGGCATCAATGACCCGCCCGGCTTCACGACCGGGCCACTTGAACGCGCCGGATACGAGCGAACCAGCCCTCGCCCCAGACGCTACGCGGTAGGGATGACTCTCTGATACCCCGGTCGTGGTGTCGCGAACGACCTGCACAGCATTGGCCTGCGGGTCTGCAATGTAGACCCGTGAGTTGCTCCGGTTCCAGCACATCTCATACGGCATCGTGCCCGGCAGGGGAATTGTCTTGAGAAGCGTGTCGGACCGAGCATCTACGACTGAAACCAGATGCGTGCTGGCCCGACTGGTATAGACTTTGCCGTGCACGGTGTCGCACAGTATCGGGCCGCCTTGGATGGCAAGGGTATCGGTGACGCTGTTTGTATTCCCGTCAACCACCCACAGCCAGTCCCAATCAGTCTTCAGGTAGAGCTTGTTCGGGAAAGGTACCGCGCAGAGCTCCGCTGCACCACCCGATACGAGTGCCACGACCGAGTCGCCCGTGGCCGGGAATGCATACGTCCCGCGTCCCGTGGACAGGTAGGCGAAATCGTTGGCCGGGTTGTAACACCATCCTCCCATGCTGCGGCGGTCCGTCTGCATGGGCATACGCACAACCACGCTGTCAGTGCTGCAATCCAGGACCTTCACCGTATCGAAGTCTCCATCCGTATAGAAGAACAGCCGGTTGCTAGCCGGGTGCACAAGCATGTAGCTCGAGAACCGCGTGCGCAACTCCCGCAAGACCGTGTCCGCCGTGCCGTCCAGAACCGTGATTCTCTCAAGTGGTTCGTTGCAGTACACGTACACCTTGTTCAGGTTCTCGTTGACCACGGACCAGCACGGCCGGTTCTGAAGCTGCAGTCGGGTTAGGACGCTGTCGCCTGCTCCGTCTATCACCGCCAGAACGTAGTCGCCGGGTTCCTCCCCAGCGCGGCAGACGTACACCTTGTTGGTGTGCGGGTTGCAGCTCAGGCCCCCGGGATACACGCCCACGGGTACCGTGGCGCGAACCTCGTTACTCGCGCCGTCGATTATCGTCACGGTCCCCCCGTCGTCGTCCGCCGTGTAGACCTTGTTGGCAGTCGGGTTCCACATGACTGCACGCGGCGCCAGCCCCGTCGGAATCGTCGCCTCCAAGTACTGCGCCGAACTCTCGCCCGGCATCAAACCGGCTGCGAGCAGTAGCAGCCAGAATCGCAAGCAGCGCATCATAACGTCTCCACAACCATCATTATCGGCGGCCCCAGGCGGAAATCAAGCACGAGCCTCGTCCGGCGGAGACCAGATGGCCAGGACACCAAAGTCCGACTGCCCGATGGCTGTAGTGCCAAGCAGCAGGACCAGCGACAGCAGGGATGCTGTCTTCATACCAACCTCCCTTACTGCGGTCTCAGGCGCGCTGCTGCGCGCCTATCTCAGCTTGACGAACTTCGTGGTCGCGCCGGTTACGGCCCCGACCACGACATAGACGCCTGCAGGCAGAAGGCTGAGGTCGTTCGCTCCCGGCCAGACCTCGCGCACTCCCTTCCCACATGCGTCAATCACCTGCCCGGTTTCTCGTCCGGGCCAAAGATACGAAGCCCCTGCTAGCGTGGCCGCCCTGGAGCCGAGCGCCTCATGGACTGTCGCGGGCTCGGCTATCGCTGACGAAGTGTCGCGAATCACCTGTACTAGGTTCGCCATCTCTTGGACAACGTACACCCGAGAATTGGCCTGGTTCCAGCAGAGGTCTATCGAACCCCAGCCGGGAAGAGACAGGGACATGAGGAGCGTGTCGGCGCGTGCGTCAACCACTGAGACCATCTCGGGGCTGTACTGGCAGGTGTACACCTTGCCCCGCACCGTGTCGCACACCATCGGCCCGCCCTGAATGGCAACTGTATCAGTGACCACGTGTGTGCTGCCATCAACCACCCAAAGCCAGTCCCAGTCTGGCCTAGTGTACATCTTGTTCGGGAAGGGCACGGCGCAGAAGATCTCAGACGCACCCGATGTGGATGCCACAACTGAATCGCCTTCGGGAGTCAACACATAGGTGCGGCCCGTGCCCCCCCGCCCGCCTAAGTACACAAGGTCGGTCACGGGGTTGCGGCTCCACGTGCTGAAGTTCGGGCGGCCGGTTGTTATCGGTAGCCGCAAGACGACCTCGTCGGTCCGGCAGTCGAGCGCCTTGATCGTATCGGCGAAGTCCAAGTCGGCAAAGAAGAACAGCCTGTTGCTCGCCGGGTGGACGAGCATGTCGCCCGAGAAGCGAGCCGGGATGTATCGTAAGACGGTGTCGGCGGCGCCGTCCAGCACCACGATGTTCTGATGCGGCTCGTCGCACCTGACGTACACCTTGTTCATGCTGTCGTTGACCACCGACAAGGATGGGGAGAACTCGAGTTGGAGCCGCTTCAGTACGCTATCGCCGCTCCCGTCTATCACCGCGACGATGTAGTCGCTGGGTTCGTCACCGAAGCAGCAGACGTACACCTTGTTTGTCTTCGGATTGCAGCTTAGCCCACCGGGGTACGGGCCCACGGGCAAGGTCGCGCGCACCTGATTCGTCGCACCGTCAATCACCGTCACCGTGCCCCCGACGAGATTCGCGGTGTAGACTTTGTTGGCCGTCGGATTCCAGATTACCTCGATTGGCTCCTGCCCGGTCGGAATCGAAGCCTCCCAGTACTGCGCCCAGCTCACACCCGCGCTCGCCGCGAGGCAGAGCAGCGTCGCCACAGCGGTTCTTCTGACCGGCATCTGGATTGCCCCGACAGAATCAGTGTATCCACTTCCCCCGCCCTGTCAATCCGCCGAGGTCGGCGCTCGCTCTGCCTACTGCTTCGCCTCGGCCGGGGTCCGGCAGTCGGACTTCCGCGCCCTTCGTCTCCTAGGAGGCTACATGCGGTCAGAGACTTCGATGCCCAGCAGGGCGAGGCCGGTCTTGAGCAC
>CAZQFS010000128.1:0-8362 GCA_964592755.1 uncultured bacterium
TACCTGAGTAACGCCCTCAAGTACGGCGGCCGGCCGCCCCGCCTTGAGCTCGGTGCCGACCTTACCGCTGACGGCCGGGTGCGTTTCTGGGTTCAGGACAACGGTCCCGGACTGACCGCCGAACAAAAAGACAAGCTCTTCACCCCTTTTACCCGGCTGCACCAGGTTCGCGCCACGGGCCAGGGCCTCGGGCTCTCCATCGTTCGGCGCATCATGGAGAAGCTGAACGGCTCAGCCTGGGTCGAAAGCGAACCCGGCCAAGGCAGCCGCTTCGGCTTCACTCTGGCCGCAGCAGGCGACCTGTAGCTACCAGGTTCTTGCGGAACTTATCGGGCCTGCTGGATTGGAGCTCAGTGGGTCAGCACGACTCTGGTGACCGCCAGGGCTTGGCGCTCAATGCCTGACGCCTGACAAATGAAGTACACCCCGGGTGCAAGATGCCGTACTTCGTTTGCCCCGACTTCAAGCTCCATCACTTTCCGTCCCGCCGCATCCGCAAGCCAGTTTGGGGTCTGATGTTTGAGCGTCGAGACAGGCATGAACAGAAGAATGTCGCGCACGATGGTCGCGCCTGATACGACAGGCGGTGCACACGGCATTGCATGTTCATCCACACCGGTCTGAGTCACGTAGGCGCTGTCCAGAATCCAGTTGTCCGGGTCAACCGTCAGGCTGGTTGGAGCGTCAGCAACAGTGAACGTATCAATCTGGGGATTGGCACAGGCCCGGATCACCACGGTCGGCGATGAGCCAGTGCAGCTGAGCCGTACCGGCAGCGGGGTGCGGAAGAACTCGGGCGCGCCCGCTCCGTTCGTCTGGCTTAAGCTGGTAATCACCCGAAAGCTGTCGCCCAGTGGTTCGCTCGACCAGTTGAGGTGGTACTTTGGATAGCCGGCCTGGTAGACCCATTCATCAAAGAACCAGGACAGCTCCTGGCCTGAGACCTGCTCGTTGATACGGCGGTAGTCCTCGGTCGAAGCAGTGCCATAGCGGAAGCTGTCACCATAGACGCGTAGCGCGGCAAAGAACAGGCCCGGGCTTTCCCACGCCGTGTCCTCGAGGACCCATCTCAGCATGTGCTCAACCCAGGCTCCTTTGCAGTAGATGGTTCCGTAGTTGTAGATTTCGGCCTCGGGCGGGTTGAACATCGGGAACCGGCGCGACCGGTCCTGGAGCATCGCCGCATAAGCCTTGCCGGCGATGTACTGCCGGAAATAGCTCCGACCGTTGGCGTGTCCGGCATAAAGACACTCGAAGTAGGTGGCAAAGCCTTCGTTGAGCCATATGTTACGAAAGTCAACACAGGTGACCATGTCGCCGTACCACATGTGCGACATCTCGTGCGCCATGCCGATGTCGTCGCCAGAGCGAAGCCACTGGGTGTGAATCATGGTCAGAGTCTGGTTCTCCATTGCGCCCCAGGGAAAGCCGTAGTACCCCGGAACCTGGCCGTACTTCTCGAAAGGATAAGGACCGAACATGCTCGTGTCAGAATAGAAGGCAAAGATGCTCGGCAGTCGGCCGAAGGTGGTTCTTGAGATTGCCGAATCCTGAGGCCATACATAGTAGATGGAAGGAATCGTCTCGCAGTCCGGCTGCGTGAAGTCGTGCCGCCATGTGGCGAAGCGGGAGGCGGTGAAGTTGATGAGGTAGGTCGCAATGCTGTGAGGATGGTGCCACCAGTAGGTCTTTGTCCCCGCGCCGGTCGTCACCGAATCAAGCAGGCCATTGGCACAGGTCTGGAAGGTGTCGGGCACCGTTAGGTTCAGGTCCACGCCGCGTTCGGCCTTGTCCAGCGGCTCGTCAAAGCACGGCATCCAGTAGCGGGCGTCACGCGGCGGGGTGCAGGTCATGCCATAGGCATAGGCGATTGCGGGCCGCGTGGCGAAGTAGTAGCCTCGCTCGGGTGCAGAGCTGAGACGACGGAAGAATACTTCGATGACCGTGGAATCACCTTGGGCCAGCGGCGCGTCGAGCATGATGGACAGCAGCCCCGTTGGTGTCGTGAACTGAAGCGGCACTCCGGCGCGTTTCACCGAGTCGCAGACCAGATTGCAGAAGTGGAGCGACAGGCTTTCGAGCGACGGGACGTCGCTCCTGATGCACAGCGCCTCGTGGGCGGTGTAGCCCCGGTCTGTCATCGGCAGTCTGATGTCGAGCCGGTAGTGACGGACGTTGTAGGAATGGAGCGACTCGACATCGGTCGCGCCGGCGTACCGGCCCCGGCAGGAAGCAGCCATCGGCCGGTCGCCCATCCACGGCCGCTCGCCGAGAATCTCATCAATCGTCGCCGTGCCGGCGAATGCAGTTCCGGTCAGAAGAAACAGAATGGTCAACCTGTTCATCGGTCACTCCTCTCGGTCCGGGACACGACCAGGAATGTCAGACATTTGGTCATGTCTCGGCAGTAGTTCGGCAATCTGGACTGCATTGGTCGCGGCGCCTTTGCGCAGATTGTCGGTGACAATCCACATGCTCAGTTCCTCAGGGTCCGCGCCCTGCCGTACGCGGCAGACATACACCGAGTCGTTGCCCCGGCAGAGCACCGGCGTGACGTACCGGTCCCGGTCGTAGAGCACGACGCCGGCAGCGTTCCTGAGCACGGGCAAAGCATCTTTCACTTTCACAGTCTGCGAGAAGCGGCACGTGACCGCGAGCGAATGGCCGACCGAGACCGGCACCCGCACGCAGGTCGAGTTCACCTTCAAGCCGGGCAGCCCGAGAATCTTCGCCGTTTCCTTGATGGTCTTGGTTTCTTCGCTCGTGTTGCCGCGTGCGTCGAAGGCGTCAATCTGCGGTATCACGTTATCGGCGATTTGAGCAGGCAGCGGGCTGTCATGCGTGTCGGGCGAGCGGCGCAGGGCGACGAACTCAGTTTCGTAATGGAGCTGCTCCATCGCGGTGCGACCTGCGCCTGAGGTCGATTGGTACGAAGCCAGCCAGATGCGCTCCAGCCCGAACTGCCGATGCAGGGGGTAGACCGCGACGACCAGCGGAATCGTCGTGCAGTTGGGATTGGCGATGATGTTCTTATGGCCTTTGAGCGCGTCCGGGTTCACCTCGGGAACGACCAGCGGTACATCAGATCTTAGCCGGAACTCGCTCGACTTGTCGATGACCGGGCAGTACCTCGCCACCTCGGGCACGAACCGACGGGCAAGGTCGGCTTCAATACAGAAGAACGCGACGTCAAGGTCTTTGAAACCAGACGGGTCGACTTCTCGTACCGTGTACTCGCGGTCGCGGAACGCAAGCTTCACCCCAACACTCCTGGTCGAGGCAAAGAGCCGGAGGTCGTCAACCTTGTGCGGGCCGGACTCGAGCACTCTGAGCAGCGTCTCGCCCACAAGTCCGGTCGCGCCGGCAATACCGATTCGATTCATGTTCCTATCTCCTACGGTCAGTCTGCATAGCCGTGCGGATGCGCCCGATGCCACTGCCACGCGTCGGCAATCATCTGCTCGAGGTCATGCTGCGGCTGCCAGCCGAGCTCTTTCCTGATGCGTTCGGATGACGCCACGAGTTCGGATGGGTCGCCGGCCCGGCGTCCCACGACTTCCACGCAAATCCTGGTCCCGGTGACCTTCTCGGCCGCGGCAAAGACCTCTTTGTTCGTGTAGCCGTGCTGGCTGCCGAGGTTGTAGACGACCGAGCGGTCCTTGAGTGCGTCCATGGCAAGCAGGTGGGCGCGGGCCAGGTCGTGAACGTGAATGTAGTCGCGTACGCAGGTGCCGTCGCGCGTCGGGTAGTCATCACCGTAAATCTGAAACTCGCAGCCCGGCCGCATCGCAGCCTTGAGTATCAACGGAATCAGGTGGGTTTCGGGCCGGTGGTCTTCGCCCAGGCCGTCGTAGGCACCGGCGACGTTGAAGTAACGCAAGGCCGCGTAGCGCAGGCAGCAGGCACGCTCATACGAAGCGAGTAACTCCTCGAAGATGCGCTTGGTGTCGCCGTAGGGGCTGGTGGGCACCAGCGGTGCGTCCTCGGTCACCGGCACGCGCTCCGGCGAGCCGTAGACCGCGGCGCTGGACGAGAAGACGACCCGACGGATGTTGTGCTTCCAGACTGCGCCGAGCAGAACCAGGCCGTGGCCCACGTTGTTCTCGAAGTACACGTCCGGCTTCTCGACCGACTCCGGCACACGGATGAGACCGGCGAAGTGCATCACACAGTCAAACCCACCAGTCGCGAGCAGCCGGTCGAGCAGGGATGCATCCCCGACATCTCCGACAACGAGCCGGGCCGGAGGCGGAACCGCGGCCCGATGGCCGTGGGAGAGGTTGTCGAGAACTACCACGTCGTGGCCGGCCTTGAGCAGTAGTCGGGTCGTGACACTGCCGATATAGCCGGCTCCGCCGGTCACGAGGACTTTCACAGCGAGAATATACTCCGAAGCGATGATGCTGGCAAGTAGGCGAGCGTCCGGACTTGAACCCTCGGTTTTCCACGCTATGCTGGAACTGCCATTACCGATGGACCAACGAATCATGCCTATCTTCCGCCGACGCAGCGTGAGGAGCTTTGCCGGCGCTCCGGTCACCCCCGACGACGCCTCTGCCCTGCTTGAGGCAGGGATGGCGGCACCATCGGCAAACAACGCACGTCCGTGGCACTTCGTCGTCGTAACCGAAGCCGACCGACTCGGACGCCTGGCCGAGATTCACCCGTATGGCAAGATGCTCGGCCACGCCGGTCTGGCGATTGCCGTCTGCGGTGACAGGAAGACCAGCCCGGACTTCTGGGTTCAAGACTGCTCGGCGGCAACCGAGAACATCCTCTTGGCTGCGACTATGCTCGGCTTGGGCGCGGTCTGGCTGGGAGTACACCCTCGTGCCGAACGTGAGACCGTCATCAGGGAGTTCCTGCACATACCCGAGAGCCTTGGCTTGCTGTGTCTGGTTGCTGTTGGCCGACCTATTCACGAACCACCGGCACGCACCCAGTACGACCCGGAGCGGGTGCACCGGGAACGATGGTAAACCAGGACACACCGCCGGCGACACAATTCTGACAAAGTCTGTGCCTGCACCATGCTAGCCTCAACGATGCCAAACACCCTGCTGCGCTCTGGTTTCCTGCTCCTGCTGCTGTGTTGGTGCGGGACGGCGAATCTCGCCAAGTACCCGATGGTGAATGTGCCTCCTTTCCCAGACGGCGAGACCTGCCTATACCGCGTGCTCGTTGACGGGGAAGAGGTCGGTTCCTACACGATGACCGTCCGCCGAGCTGAGTTCCGGGGGTTGCCGGTCTTCCGACTCGACCTCGTGCTCAGGACAGCCGTCGCCAGTGGCATGACCGTTGACTCCTCAATCGTCTACGTCACCCGAGACAGCATGGTTCCGGTGAGCTCCTTCCACTTCAATCGGACAGAGGACATCCTGACCACGACGGCAGCCAACTACACGTCCGAATTGGTGGCGATAGCCTCCTACGACCCGCAGGGAGACAGACAGCGCGTCCTTCCATTCGGGCCCTTCACTTATGACTCTGACCAGCTCACCTTCCTGGCCCGTGCACTCATGGTGCCAAACACCGGCAAACCGGTAGAGATAACAGTAATCAGCCCGATGGGCCCGCCAGCAGGAGGTGGTGCTATCGGAGGACGCCTTGGGGTCAGCACGTCAGAAAGAACCTCGGTCCCGGCAGGCACATTTGACTGCACGCGTCTCATTTTCAACCTTGGTCCCCGTGTCATTGCGATTTGGGTCGAGAAGACCGGCTACCGGCGCATGGTTCGCTATGTTTCATCAAGCGGCAACGTGGTAATGGAGCTGCTGCCGCCAGCCGCTCTCGTGCCGACCAGGCCTTAGCACGGCTCTGCTCAGAGCAGCTTGCGCTGTTCTGCAACTGCAAAGGCATGGACCGCGTCGCCCATGCTGTAATACAAGTGTTTGTTTTTCGGCATGTTAAATCCATGCTGGCAAGAAGTAGTACGGAACCGAGACGGGCACAGTCCTTAGTGGTGTGCGACCGAGTCCGTGTCGCACCATGTAACCATCGAATTGGATATGACATACGGATATGTCGCGCAGAACCCGATGGATTGGCGTAGAATACCGGCTCGGTAAGTAATTGTTACTACGGTTCTTAGAAATGAGTCACGGGTTCTGCCCCGATGGCACATGACCTGCTGATTAGGGACGACGATATGAGAATGAGATTCACCCGGTTCCACCCCCCTGCCGGTTCTTCCCACAGAACCGGAGTCACATGTACCGGAATCTCAGTGGCCAGGCAGGCAACACCCCACGCGTCAGTACCAGCAGAAGGTCCATCTGACACGACCTGCCGGTCAGTTTGCATTATCCAGGATGAAGGTCGGCGCAGCCACAGGTCTTCTCCACCCCATGCAGTCACCCCTCAACACCGGACCGAAGCCATGTACACCCCCTCGGCCCGCTATCCTGACTGCGCTTTAGCGTCGTTGCGTCGACCTTCATCCTAGACAACTCTACACCTGCCTTCTCACGACAAAGACCGCCTCCCGGGGCGGTCTTCCCTTTGTAAGCAGGTGTCTGTCGCACTGCCAATCGGCCTGTTTTCAACCAGATAGCCTCCAAGCGGGCCGCTCTTTCCCAGAGGTGGCCGAATCGCCCTTCATGGCGTCCCGTGAAAGGAGCAGTAGAACTCCTGCATTCTCCGTGAGTTGTGCACCAGTGTCTGCCCGCGGCCGGGCTGGCACGACAGGTGCAGAATAGGACGTGTTCCTCACCCGGTGTTGAGGGTGAAAAGAACATTCGTGTCAATACGAGTGGCCTGAGAGAAGTTACGCAGGACCTGTTGGGTATGCGTGCTGCCTCTGGCAATCACATGGGCAATGGGGTGTGCCCTTGAACACCCTGCAAAACCTGTGGAGGGAAAGGTCATGTTCCGTCACACTCACAGTGCTTCGGCACTTCTCCTGACTGCACTGCTGGTAACGCTCGCCGCAGCCAACGCCGTCTATGTCCCTGAGCCACCTGCTCCGGTCGCGCCCGAGCAGGGCCAGAAGCTCCTGCCCGGGCCGCTGCGGCTTCAAGTCCGGAGCGGCATGCGCAGTGGGAATACCATCTATCACTTCCGCGTGTTCGCGGGAGACGGGAACGCAATAGTAGCGGAAGGCTACTCGGCCAGCGCCGGCTGGAACGTCGTGGTGCCAAGAGGAGAACTACCTCTGGGGGTCCACCGCTGGACGTGTCGTCAGTACAGCAACAGCACGTGGAGCCCATGGTTCAGCCCGGAGTGGCTGTTCGAGGTGGAGAAACCGAATAACGCGAGCTTCGACTACCCGCCCGTGCCGGTCAGCCCTCCTCCAGGGACAAAAGGGCTGAATCTCATGCCAACATTGGAAGTGGATGGCAGCACGCGGGCCATGGATTATCACTTCCGCGTCTTTCGTGAAGATGGAAATGAGGTTGTCGCCGAGGGATTCACCACTGAGCCTAGCTGGACCGTCACAGTACCCGCATCTGCATTGCCCCCCGCCATCTACAGTTGGAGCTGTCGGACCAGAACGTGGGCTGAATGGAGTGACTGGTTTGAACCACGCTGGTACTTCGAGGTCGAAAAACCGGCCAGCCCGAACCAGGATGGAATCCAATCCGGTCGCACAAACTCTGTGGCAGACGCGATGCCGCTGGTGTACCCGAACCCGTGTGGCAGAAACGGTGCAGACATTCAGCTCAGCCTGCCGAGGCGCTCGGGTGTCACCCTGGCCATCTATTCCGCAGAAGGTGAGCTTGTCCGTACTCTCCTCCGCAACCAGATTGTGAACCCGGGGACACTCCAAGTCTCCTGGGACGGCAAAGACAATGCCGGGCACAGCGTAGCCGCCGGGACCTACCTGTGCCGGGTCAACACCGACGACGCTCACCGCGTTGTCAAAGTAACAAAGTCCCGGTAGCTTCCTCCTTGTGGGGCTCTCCCGTTCCCGCGCGGGAGAGCCCCGCTGAACTTCCTTCCGGCACCGAGGGGCGACTTGTCGCCCCTCCGCTTCTTGGTCCAGCATTCGCGCAGAGGCAGCTCGGCCGAAACCGACGCTGGATTCAGGGCCAACGCGGCCCTGTCTAACCACCGCGGGAATGTCATTGACTGACAGGGTGAGCCGGGCGGCGGGCAGGACCGCAACTCGCTGGACCTGGCCTGCCGGGTGTACGGGCGGATGCGGGCGGTGGATTCGGTCTGGGTCGGAATGGAGCCGGCGTTTCCAATTGACGAAGTCCGCCAGACTCCTGATATGGGCAAGACCTGGGTTGCATAGTAACGGTGAATCGCGCGACGAGGACCGAACAGAGCCAGGTTCAGCCTTCCAGAGTCAGGGCAACCGGTCTTGTGGTACGGGCAGAGGTCGCCACTACCTGTTGTACCGCCTCTGTTCGGCCTG
>CAZQFS010000129.1:0-8143 GCA_964592755.1 uncultured bacterium
TGGCCGCAACTGGGTCGTGTTCGGACTCTGGGGCTACAACTGGTCGCACGTCCTGACCGAGAGGGCATGGATTGCTGGCTGGAACAACAATCCGCGCGCCGATTCGCCCTGGCTGGACGTTGAGTACTCGGTTGCATCGGTCGCCGAGCCCGGTGGTCATTCACACCCGGATGCTCCGCTCGGCTCGACCATCATCCGCGGCGTATTGCACCTGCGGCCCTCACCCTTCCCTCTCCCAATGGGAGAGGGGCGAGGGGTGAGGGAGCAGAGCTTGCTCGACATCTCGGGCCGGAAGGTGCTCGACCTGCGACCCGGCGCGAACGACGTATCCCGCCTTGCGCCAGGCGTTTACTTCGTCAGACGCGAGGTTTCAAGTGGTCAAGGGTTCGAGAAGTCGGGTGTGCGGAGAGTAATCGTAACAAGATAGAAGGAGACCATGAAGTCGAAGTTCCTACTGTATTCTGTTTCCTGTCTGCTGTCTTCCATCCTGACCGCCCAGTGGCTGGATACCATCATTCCGGTCGGAGCGAGTCCAATTGCGCTGTGCTTCAATCCGCAGGACAACCGCGTCTACTGCGCCTGCTTCGACGACAGCAGCGTGGCGTCCATCGACGGCGCGACGAACACAGTGCTCGCGATGATCCGCGTCGACGCCCAGCCACGCGCACTCTGCTACAACCCGACAAACAACAAGGTCTTCTGCGCGAACGAGAACGGAAGGTCGGTCAGCATCATCGACGGCGCGGCCAACACGGTCGTGGCTACGACCGCACTGCCGTGCTTTCCGTGGGACTGCTGCTACAATCCGACCACGGACAAGGTGTATGTCGTCGACGCATTCTCGTCGGTCTGCGTGCTGGACGGCTCTACCTTTGCGCTCGACACCGTCATCAACCCGGGCAACGGTCCCTACGGCCTATGTTGCAACCCGGTCGCCAACCGCATCTACACAGCCAACCGTACCGACAACTCGGTAACGGTCATCGACGGCGCGAGCAATACCGTGATGGCGACCATCCCGGTCGGGCCGATTCCTAACCGGATCGTCTGGAACAGCCGCTAGAACAAGTTTTACACGGATACGGCCGACGGCACCGACACCAGGGTGACGGTAATCGACTGTGCCACCAATACGGTCTGCGCGACCGTCCGAGTCGGCAGGTATCCAGTGGGGCTGTGCTATGACTCTGCGGCCAGTCGCGTCTACGTCAGCAACTACGCCAGCAACAGCATCTCGGTCATTGACGGCGCGAGCAATGCGGTCGTCGCATCAGTGGAGACACCGTACACGCCGGACCGGCTGTGCTATTCCGGGCCGAACAACTACGTCTACTGCGCGATGCCCAATGCCGGTCAGGTGGCGGTCATTAGCTGTGCGGCGGAGAGCATCATCGGCGTGGTCCAGGTCGGCGCCGGCCCGTGGGCGCTTTGTTACAACCCGGTTGCGAACCGGGTCTACACTGCGGACCTGTTCGGCGGCACGGTGTCGGTCCTGCGTGGTTCGCTTGGCATTGAGGAATCCGGGTCTGCGTACGGGCCACGTCCAGGTTCTGCCGCTACTGTCGTCCGCGGTGTGTTCTGGCTGCCGCGGGACATGACCGAATTGCCCGGCAATTCGGGTCGTGTCCCAGGGCCGGCGCTGCTGGACATTGCGGGCCGGAAGGTCCTCGACCTTGGGCCCGGCGCGAATGATATTTCACATCTCGCGCCCGGCGTCTACTTCGTGCGAGTTGAGCCTCAAGCGTCAGGCTGCAAGCCCCAAGCGGTCAGGAGAGCAGTCGTCACAAGATAGCAGACGACGGCGCCGGTCAGGTCGGGGCAACACATCCTAAGTCGCTTGTCTGCGAGGCTTGGGCTGTGATTCCCGCCCGCGCGACTGGTTCCGGGCCTGCTCTGGGGAGCGACTCCGGGAGTCACTCCCCCCTCCAGGCCGGTGGCCAGAACTGGAAACAGGCGCGACGGCGAAACAGGCGTCAGTCGAGTTTCCGGGCCGCAGCATACGGGTCAAACCGGTCTGCCTTGCAGCCGCAACGGCGTGTCTCGGAGCAGCCTTGAAGGCGGCTCGGCCTCGACTTTGAGCTGCAGATGCAAGAGCGGTTGCTGAAGCTCTCCGGCGAGCGGTCGCGAGCGCCGGTTCGGAAGTTGTCTTGAGGGCGGGAACCGGCAGGCCGGTTCAATGGTCGCGCGGCAGTTTGATGCGATAGAAGACTTCGCCGCCGCCGTCAGGGTCTATCTTGTCGATGTACCCGATGCGCTCGAAGCCCAGAGCTTTGTGCCAGACAAGGCCAGTTTGTTCTCAGGGATGGTGGAGCTGTATAAGGAACGTCTGCCTGCGGCGGGCGAGGTTCCGGCAGATGTGCTCGAGCAGGGCAATGGCCACGCCCTGTCGCCGCTGTTCCGGCTCGACCCAGAGCGAGGTGAGGAATGGTGTCTTGCCCCAGAGATACTCAAGCCGGGCCATCCCGACACATCTGCCACCAAGCTCGGCCACGAACACGTCGCCTTCGCGTATCATCCGGCGCATGGTCTGAGCCGTGATTTCCTTGTCGCGATGAACGAACCGCAGGTCCCTGGCGCGGGCACGCCGAATCACAATTGCCGAGCCGGTCATTACCCAGCGTAGCTGCTGCCGGACATGCGGTCAAGGCCGGGTGTGTTTACCGGCGTATCTGGCGGCCGTGTCTCAGTCCGGGCAAGCCTGACGACGGGTGTAGCCGCGTGCCAGCTCGGTGGCCAGTTCGGCGACTCCGGCCGGGTCAGGCCCGAGGAGAAAGAAGAGCGGCTCTTTGCCCCAGCCACGAGTCTCATAGCATACCCGCGGCACCTTGCCGTACCGTTCCACCAGATGCCTCACCTTCCACGGAATTGAGCTTCGGTCGCGGCCCGTATGCTCCGGCGGCTCGACTGCACGGTCAATGCAGCCGAGCGTCAGGCCGTGCGCGGCGCAGTGCTCCTGGACAAAGTCGTGGATGCTTTCGTTCCAGCGGAAGTTGAGTCCGGCCCTGATGGTCGGGTCGAATCTCTGGGCCTCGATGACGAGCCGCGCCATGTGGTCTGAGACGCCGAGCCGCACCGGGCCCGCGGCTTTCGGCATCCCGCCGACCACGGTGATGCGGCCGTCAATGCCGGCCACCTGGCCCGGGTCGGCGACATGCTCGGGCGCATGGACGATATTGACCCTGACCTCGGGTACGAACAGGACAAACTCCGGGCAGGCCTCAAGAACGCGCACGGCACGTTCGAGTTGTCCGATGAGCTGGCTCAAGCGCCGATGGCTTTGAAGTAGGCGGCCCAGAACGGGTCGGTGACCGGATGAACCAGGGGCCGCTCACGGCCGTTCTCGACCATGGTCATGCCTTGACGGGTGACCTCGCCGATGACTGCGGCCCGGATTCTCTTCTTCTTCAACGCGGCCAGAACCGCGTCTGCCTTGCCGGGCCGGCACATGATAATCAGCGTGCCTTCGCTGATTGACTTGTAGGGGTCGATTCCGTAGAGGTCGCAGATTTCCATGACGCAGGGCAGCACGGGCACGGCTTCCTTTGTCACGCGCAGGCCGAACCCGCCGGCCTGGGCCATCTCGAAGAGGCCGCCTTCCAGGCCGCATTCGGTCGCGTCGTGCATCGCGGTCACGCCTTTCTGCCGTACACCGACGCTGGTAGCCGCGAGCGCGTCTTCGACCACGGTCATCTGCCAGAAGAGACGCTCGGCGCGGCGGGCGAATGCGGAGCCGTACTTTGCGGCCAGTCGGTCAGGGAACATCGCGGCGAAGATGCCTGCTGCTTCCACTGCCGGGCCTTTGGTGACGATGACCGCGTCGCCAGGCCGGACGAACCTGGGCGAGACGTACTCGGAAAGCCCGCCTTCAGCGAGCACGGTCGCGCCGCCGACCATCGGAAAGCCGCAGTTACCGTACCGGGCAGTGTGGCCGGTGACGACCGACACGCCGTAGCGGCGGCACTCGTGGTGGATGGTCTTCCAGACGACCTCGAGCTGGGCCTCGGTAATCTGCATCGGGAGGTTCAGGTCTATGGTCAGGTACTTTGGCTTGAGTCCGCTCGTTACCGCGTCGGAGAGCAGGATGTGAATCGCGAACCAGGCGGCCCGCTTCCAGCCGTATTCGGGCACGATGAAAACAGGGTCGGTTGTCAGGGCCAGGGCCCGGTTGCCGACCCGGATGATACCGGTGTCGACGCCGTGCATCGGGCCGACCAGGACGTTTCGGCTCGGGGCGCCGAGACGCGGATAGATGAGTTCGTCGAACACCTGCTGGGATATCTTGCCGACTTCCGGCAGTTTCACTTTCATGGCGCAATTCTACGAGGCACGGCCGGCCTGTCAAATAGGCGCGTCAGTCTGACCCGGACCGCCTGCCGAAGGCCCGGGTTCTTCCAGTGAGAGTCGGTCGTCGGGTCGGGGAGCGAAACGCCGAGCCAGATAGGCGAAGACCTGTTCCGGTTCCTGCGGCAGGAGCAGGTGCACGCCGCGGAAGTTGTCGAGCGCACTCCGCTGCCCGAACGGGCTTAGGACAACGCCGCCGGTCGTCCGGAACCAGCTCCGGAACTGCTGCCATTGGTAGCTGGTGCGGAACAACCGCTTGTCTACTTCGATACCGGTAGCGGTGAAGGAATAGGTGACGGGCAGGAAGTAGGTGTTGAGCGCGACGAACAGCACAACCATGGCCAGCAGCGCAAGCAGCACGCCAAAGGCCCAGACCGTCAGGCAGAGGAAGCCGAGAATGACAAGGAGGACGACAACGGTCCGCCGCGGCGATTCTCTGGCTCGATGAACGGTCCAGCTCAGGGTCTGCTCGGGTATATCAGCCATGGCGTCTAATAGTATCGAAACTGAGTTTCGGGGCAACCGCGGCCGGAGCGTGCACCGTTGACAGCGGCAGCGGTGCTCCTATAATCCCCTGCCTATGAAAGGAGTGCCCGTTTGAACCGCACCGAAGCCTGGGACCTGGTCCGCACCATGGTCACCAACCGGAATCTGCTCAAGCACATGCTCGCGACCGAGGCCTGTCTGCGCGGGCTCGCCCGCCGGCTCGGTGCCGATGAGGAGCAGTGGGGTCTGGCCGGTCTGCTGCATGACGTAGACTATGACCAGACCAAAGACAACACCGCCCGGCACGGGCTGGTCGGGGCCGAAATCCTGCGGCAGAAGGGCGTGGACGAGGAGATTGTTCATGCCGTGCTGGCGCACGTGCAGGAGGTCCCGGCCGAGACGATGCTCGACCAGGCGCTGCTGGCAGCCGACCCGGTCACCGGGTTGATTGTTGCCGCGGCTCTGATGCACCCGACCAGGAAACTGGCCAGCGTGGACACTGAGTTCATCATGCGTCGCTTCAAGGAGAAGAAGTTCGCGGCAGGCGCCAACCGCGAGCAGATTCAGACCTGCACCAGCCTGGGCCTGAGCCTTGAGGAGTTCATGGGCGTGTGTCTGGCAGCAATGCAGGGCGTCGCCGCAGAGCTGGGGCTTTAGTGGCAGAGCGGGTCTACTACTTTCAGGATATCATCCTACGCCTTCAGCGCTACTGGGCCGAGCGGGGCTGCGCCGTGCTTGCGCCGTATAACTCGGAAGTCGGGGCCGGGACGTTCAACCCCGCGACTTTCATCAGGGTGCTTGACTCAAAACCGTGGAACGTGGTCTACTGTGAGCCCTCAAAGCGACCCCGCGATGGCCGCTATGCTCAGAACCCGCTCCGGGTTCAGCAGTTCTGGCAGATGCAGGTGATTCTGAAGCCGGCACCGGACGATGTCCAGGACCAGTACCTGGAGAGTCTTGATGCGGTCGGCATTGACCGCCGGGCCAACGATGTCCGATTCACAGAAGACGACTGGGAGTCGCCGACCCTTGGTGCCTGGGGCCTGGGCTGGCAGGTGGAGCTGAACGGCATCGAGATAACCCAGTTCACCTATTTCCAGCAATGCGGCAGCATCGACTTGAAGGTCATCCCGGTGGAACTGACCTACGGCCTTGAGCGCGTGGCCATGTTCATCCAGAATAAAGACTCGATATTCGACGTAGAGTGGAATCAGGCGCTCACCTGGGGCGACGTATACCGGCAGAGCGAGGAGGAGTTCTCCCGTTTCAACTTCGAGGTTGCGGATGTTGAGCTGCACCGCCTGCTCTTCGACCGGGCCGAAGCTGAGGCGGGTCGGCTGCTGCGGATGGGGCTGGTCTATCCGGGCTACGACCAGGTCATCAAGTGCTCGCACTACTTCAACCTGCTTGAGGCGCGGGGTGCAATCAGCGTCTCCGAGCGGCAGAACTACATCGCGCGCGTGCGCCGTCTTGCCCGACTGGCAGCAACTACCTATCTGGCAAAGGTCGAGCCGGAAGCCGGGTAGCAACACACGACGGTTGTCCGGGGCGACGGGCCGCTCAGTCGAGCCTGCTATCCTGCGTCAGTGACGGTTGATGCGGTCTTGCCGGAGAGCACCCGGCTATCAGATGTCGTCGCGGCCCGGTCCGAACCGAGGAAACCGACGGTGGTCTTGGGGTGGCGCAGCCTCTGGCTCCGGGGTTCACCAGAGGCAGATGTCGGAGAAACCGAGGCTGATACCCAGGTTTAGGCTGGTGTTGGAGAAGGTGACGGGATGCTTGCCCGCGGTCATACTTCCTACCGGCCGGTCGAAGTCCATCGTGCCCCGACCAAACCCGAACCGGCAGTCGGCCATGATATTGAACTTGTCCACGAACGGCACCTCGACTCCGAACAGCAGGCCGCCGGTCGTGCCTGAGCCTCGGGCCCGGGCAGTCGTATCCCCGGTCGTGAAGTAGAGCTGGGCCGAGTTGTAGGCCAAGAACAGCCCGCCGAACGGCGCGACCGCTCCGTCAAGGAACGGCCGGGAGTAGAACCCCGTGAGCGCGACCGGCACAAACGTCGAAATGTCATTGTCCGTGCTCGCCCACCAGACTCCGACCGAGAGCCCGGCGCCGAAACCGTACTTCGTACCCGCCCGCGCCTCGATGCCGACCGGCACGCGGGTGCCGAAATTGTCCTTCAGCACTTTGCCGCACGGACTGAACGTGCCGAGCCGGAAGTAGGTCATGGTCTGGACGCCGAGCCGCTCCACCAGTGTGTTCGACTGGGCATGAGCTTCGGGCAGCAGCAGGCTTGCCGCGAGCAGGAACGGCAGGAAGCGCATTGCAATCACCTGGTTCCGGGGCGCATCCGGCGTCGGGCCACGTGGTTCACAGCAGGTGGGGTGTGATGATGATCACGACCTCGTTGTCCTCGGCGACCTTGCGGGTGTGGCTGAACAGGAACCCGATTATCGGGATGCTGCCGAGCAGAGGGATGCGCGACTGGATGGTCTGCTCGTTGCGCATGGTGAGTCCGCCGATGACCACGTTCTCGCCGTCGCGGACGACAATCCTGGTCTTGGCCTTGCGCTTGCTGACAATCGGCAACTGGCCCAGACTCGAGCCGACCACGTCGCTCACCACCGGCTCGGCCATCACGGTGATGTCGCCGTTGTCGGCTACGTAGGGCGTGATGGTCATTGAGACGCCGACCTCGATTTTCTCCAGCCGCAGGTAGTAGTAGGGCTCACCGCCGGTTGCCAGTTGGTAATACTGCTCCTTGCCGACGACGATTTCCGCAGGGAGACCGTCAAGGGTGACGACTTTCGGGCTGGCCTTTATCTTCGCCTTGCCGTCGCGGACCAGGGCCTGAATCGAAGGGGTGAGACCGTAGCCCCAGTCGCCGAGCCGGCCGGTGACACGCTTGAGTACCAGGCCGAGACTGGTGTCGGAGATGGCGGACAGGTCGGCGTTGGACCTTAGAATCGTGTCCGTGCCGCGGAACAGCACGCCGCTCCAGTCAATGCCCAGGCTGCGGGCCGCCGAGGTTGAGATTTCGGTGACCAGCGCTTCAATCATCACCTGCCGCTTGGGCTTGTCAATGCGGGCGAGGTCCTGTTTGATTTTGTCAACCAGGCCACGGGGAGCCGCGGCAACCAGGGTGTTGGTTTCGGCACTGACCTTGAGGTACTGCCGGTACTGGTCGGGCAGGAGCTTGTAGGCGTCCTCGGCCCGGAGGTAGCTCGGCCGCAGTACTTCGGTCTGCGCGTGCAGGTTTATCGACGGGCTCTCGGGGTTGACGTTGCCGACAAGGTAGTAGTCGTAGATGCTG
>CAZQFS010000130.1:0-8111 GCA_964592755.1 uncultured bacterium
TTCGTGGCCTTCGTGGCAGTCAACTTCGGGATTGGGGCTCAGGCCTGAAATGACGGGCGTCAGCGCCCGCACCGAGGCCGCCTCTGCCGGTCGCCGCGTGCCGCGCGTGCTCCTGGCCGTGACCGGCGGCATCGCTGTGTACAAGGCGCTCGAACTCGTCCGGCTGATGCGTCGGGCCGGCTGGGACGTCGTCGTGACGATGACCAGGTCAGCGCGCCGGTTCGTCGGTCCGGAGTCGTTCCGTGCCCTGAGCGGCAACCCGGTGGCCGTGGAGCTGTTCCCCCGGGCACGTCCCGCCTCTTCTGCCGCATCGAGGAGCCGGCGGCCCGGCGTTGAGCACGTGGACCTTGCCGCCTCGGCCGACCTCGTCGTCGTCGCTCCGGCCACGGCCAACATCCTGGGCAAACTCGCCTCCGGCGTGGCCGACGACCTGGTCTCGACCTTGTTGCTCGCGGTTCCCGCGGCAACGCTGCGCTCGGGCCGGGTTATCCTCGCCCCGGCGATGAACGTCAACATGTGGCATCATCCCTCGGTTCAGACGAACGTGCGCAAGCTGGCCGGCTTCGGGTATCGGTTCGTGGAACCGGCCGCGGGTAAACTCGCCTGCGGCACGACCGGAACCGGTCGGCTGGCCGAGCCGGGCCTGATTCTCGAACGGTGTCGGGCCGCGCTGTCGCGCGGAGCCGGGCTGACCGGGCTCAGCGCGCTGGTCACGACCGGCCGGACCGAGGAAGATATCGACCCGGTGCGCGTCATCACCAACCGGTCGAGCGGGCTGATGGGCGCAGAGATTGCCGCCAGCCTGGCGGCCGCCGGCGCAACGGTCAGGCTGGTCGTGGGTCAGGTATCCACCCCGCTGCCCTCGGGTGTAGAGCTGACGCACGTGCGGACAACGACGGAAATGCTCGACGCGGTGATGGCGGAATTGCCTCGCGTCGACATTCTCGTGATGTGTGCTGCGGTCGCCGACTTCCGGCCGGCGCAGACCTTCCGGACCAAACGGTCGGACGAGAGACTGACGGTTGAACTCGTGCGCACGCCCGATATACTGGCGGCAGTGAGTAACGCCAGACATCATGCCCTGGTCGTCGGCTTCTCCCTCGACGACTCGCTGGTTCGGGCCCGGGAGAAGCTGCACGCCAAGCGCCTCGACATGGTCGTCGCGAATCCGCTTACGACGCCCGGGGCCCAGGTCATTCGGCCCAGACTGCTCTATCGCCGGGGCCGAACGCGCGTCCTGCCCGCGATGACCAAGTCCGAGTTCGCCCGCCGGCTCGTGGCCGAAATTGGCCGTGCGCGGCGATGGCACGCGCGAAAAGCAGAGGCGGGTCGATGACCGCCGATACCACACGAACCGAGCCCGCCGGCCGCCGGCCGCCCCAGGCGCTGGAAGCCGAAGCCGCGGTCCTGGGCGCGATGCTGCTCGAACCGAACACCGTGCCGGTCGTGATGAACTATCTCCGGCCGGACCACTTCTACCTGCTCAGCCACCGCAAGGTCTACCAGGCGATACTGAACCTGTTCGAGCGGACATCGCCGACCGATATTGTCACCGTGACCGCGGAGTTGAAAAGGATGAAGGAACTCGACGCGGTCGGCGGGCCGCCGTTCCTTTCCTCTCTGCTCGATGCCGTTCTGACCACGGCCCATTGTGAGGACCACGCCAAGCTCGTGCTCGAGAAATCGGTGCAGCGCCAGCTCATTCAGACCGCGACCGAAATAGTGCAGGCCGGATACGATGACTCTCGGCCCGCCCACGAGCTGCTCGAGGCAGCCGAGCAGAGGATATTCGAAATCCGCGAAGCCGGCTACCGCAAGGGGTTCGTCCGCGTCAAGGACCTCCTGATGACCGAGATGGAGCGGGTCGAACAGGCCCTGACCGAGCGGAAGTTCGTCACCGGCGTCGAAACCGGATTCCACGAACTTGATGAGAAGACCTCGGGGCTGCAGGCCGGAGACCTGATCATCGTGGCGGGCCGCCCGAGCATGGGCAAGACCGCCTTTGCGCTGAACGTCGCCATCAACGCCAGCACGCGGCGGAAGGTCCCGGTCGCGGTCTTCAGTCTCGAAATGTCAATCGAGTCGCTGGTTCAGCGCCTGATGTGCTCGGAAGCCGGCATCTCGATGAGCAACCTGCGTCGAGGCCGGCTCACTCCGCCGGAGCGGGCCAAGCTCGTGGCCGCGATGGGGCCGCTGGCCGAAGCCCAGGTCTTCATCGACGACTCGCCCGGTCTGAGCGCTCTCGACATCCGGGCGCGCGCCCGGCGGCTCAAGTCCGAGGTCGATGTACAGCTCGTGGTCATTGACTATCTTCAGCTCATGGAAGCGCCCGGGGACGGACGGCGCGACCGCAACCGACAGCAGGAGGTCGCCGACACCACCCGGGCACTCAAGGCCATGGCCAAGGAACTGAACGTACCGGTCATCGCCATCTCTCAACTCTCCCGTGCACCGGAGACCCGGGGCGGCGACAAACGGCCCCAGCTTTCCGACCTGCGCGAGTCCGGCGCCATCGAGCAGGATGCGGACCTGGTGCTGATGCTGTACCGGGCCGAGTTCTACCGGCCGGACGACGAGAGCGTCCGCGGCCAGGCCGAGCTGATCATTGCCAAGCAGCGAAACGGCCCGCTCGGCACGCTCGACCTGGCATTCCTCGGGCCCTGCATGAGGTTTGAGAACCCATTCCTGCGCGAAGTCCCCGAGCCGCCCAGCGGCGCAGAACCCGAGGAGATGCTGCCGGAATGAGACACGGGAAAGGACTCCTCCTCGCATGAAGCGTTCGGTCTTCGTCTGCCAGGAGTGCGGCTTCGAGACCCCGCGCTGGCTTGGCCGCTGCCCCAACTGCGGGCAGTGGAACACCCTTGTGGAGGAGCAACGGACCGCGAGGAAGGGCAAAGCCGGTGAGCGGGTGACGGTCATGACTTCAGGCGCCCGGCCGGTCAAGCTGTCCCAGGTGCCCACGCGGCCGACGCCGCGCACCCCGACCGGCATTGCCGAGCTCGACCGGGTTCTTGGCGGCGGGCTCGTGCCCGGCTCCATGCTCCTCGTGGGCGGCGAGCCGGGCATCGGCAAGTCCACGCTCACTTTGCAGGTCTGTGACCGACTGGCCAGGAACGGCTCAAAGGTGCTCTACGTCACCGGTGAGGAGTCGGCCGAGCAGGTGCGGCTGCGGGCCGAGCGGCTTGGTGTCCTGACCCAGGGCATTGACATTCTCTGTGCCGTGGACCTCGACGAACTCCTCGGTGCGGTCGAGGAGGTGGAGCCGGGACTGCTGGTGGTGGATTCGATTCAGACCGTTTTCCGCTCCAGCCTGGCCAGTGCGCCGGGCAGTGTCGGGCAGGTCCGCGAGTGCACCGCAGAGCTGCTCCGTCTGGCCAAGTCTCGAACCGTCACCACGTTCGTGGTCGGCCATGTGACCAAGTACGGCGCGATTGCCGGACCCAAGACCCTGGAGCACATGGTGGACACCGTGCTCTACTTCGAAGGGGAAGGTTTCCAGCAGTACCGCATCGTGCGCGCGGCCAAGAACCGGTTTGGCTCGACCAACGAAATCGGCGTATTCGAGATGACTGAGGCCGGGCTGACCGAGGTGGCGAACCCGTCGGAGTTCTTCCTCTCCGGCCGCCGGGCCGATGTCGCCGGCTCGGCCGTGACCGCGACGGTCGAGGGGTCGCGGCCGCTTCTGGTCGAAATCCAGGCTCTGGCCGCGTCCACACCCTATGCCCTGCCGCAGCGCGTCACCACCGGATTCGATGGCCGCCGCCTGAACATGCTCCTCTGTGTGCTCGAACGGCGGGCCGGCATCGGGGCCGGGGGCCAGGACATCTTCCTGAACGTTGCCGGCGGCCTCAAACTCACCGAGCCGGCCGGAGACCTGGGCGTCCTGGCCGCACTCGCCTCGGCCCTGCGCAACCAGACCCTGCCGCAGGACGTCGTCTACGTCGGCGAAGTAGGGCTGGGGGGGGAGGTAAGGTCGGTCGCGCGTACCGAGGCACGGGTGGCCGAGGCGGTCCGGCTTGGTTTCAACCGAGTCATCGTGCCGCGTCGCAGCCTGGGTCCGCGCACGCGCCGGCTCGGGCCCCATACCGTCGGTGTCGAAACCGTGCGGCAGGCGTTGGAACAATCAGACGTGTGCGGTGACCACCAGCGTGGGAACCACCGGACACAAAGGACAAGCTGTGACCAGACGGCTCGACAGCGCAGTTGACGTGCTGGGGCCGGCTGGTCCGAGGAATCAGAAATCAGCAGCAGTCGGGTTGTCAGAGCCCGTCATTTCGCGCGGAGCCGAGCGTTTCCGGAAGGAGGGGCAGAACAGCAGGAAGACCATCGGCTTCGGCCCGGACGAGTGCTCGGGAGCACTGACCAGCCCGCAAGCGGAGGATTGATGCTCTTTGGTGCGAAGAAAACCTACGTGATGGACCTTGATACGATGAGCGACCCGAGGATTGCCGAGTTCCTCTCCCTTGGTCTGGTGCTGGGGCAGTTCCTGCTGCCCGAGCCACCGCCCTTGACCGACGCCGATAACGACCACCGAAGCCGTCGGGCGCAGGAGACCGTGGACCGGCTCAAAGCAATCAAGGGCATCACCGTCAAGCTCGACCGGAAGCTCGTAACCCGGGAAGGCCTGCTGGCGGCCTTACGCAAGAACAAGGCCACACTCATCACCGCGAGTGCAGACCTGAAGGCGGCCGCCTCGCCCCTGCCGGCCGTCCTGACGCTCGACATCTACCAGTTGTTCAAGCCGACCTATCTGCCCGGCACCGAACTCAAGGTGCGCATCGCCAAGAAAGGCAAGGAGAAGAACGAAGGTATCGGCTATCTTGAAGGTGGCATCAAGGTCGTGGTCGAGCACGGCGCCAGTGCGCTCGGCAGCGAGATTGAAGTCGTGATCAGCGGTGCGCTCGATACCGACGTCGGCCGCGTCGTCTTCGCCCGCCCCAGGTTCGCCGAAGTCAGGTAAGACGCCGGCCCCCAATCCCGAAGCTGACTGCCACGAAGTACACGAGGTCGGAGCTGAGGGTCAGAGGCCCGAAGCTCACCCATTCCTTCGTGCCTTTCGTGCTCTTCGTGGCGCAATGTCGGGTTTCGAGCCGGCCAGCCTACGGCTCGGCAACCACGACCTTGCACGCCTCGCGCGTACTGCCCGCTTCGAACTCCAGCCAGTACACGCCCGCGGCAAGCCGACGAACCGACATCTCGACACGGTAGCGCCCGGCCGCGGTCGCACCGTCCACCATCTTTGCGGCCAGGTTGCCTGCCACATCATGCAGGCGCAATGACACCGAAGCCCGGGTCCCAAGCCGGAACGTAACGGTCGCACGGTCGCGGACCGGATTCGGACTCACCGACTCCAGCCGCGTGACTTTCGGAGCATGAGCTTCCATCACCGCCTGGGGCGGAGCGACGACGACCGAGTCCTCAACCTTGTCATTCTCGCGTCGCACGTCGGTCGCGAGCCGGGTCGTGCACCGTGTAACCCAGACACCGACCGTCTGCGCGGTCCAGGCCGGAAACTGCAGTACCGTATCCGACCCCGCGGGCACGGTCCGCGTGAGCGTACGCACGTAGCCGTCGCTGATTGAGAACTCGGTCAGGAACGTCTCGGCCACGTTGCCGAAGTTGGCCACCCGGGCGCTCGGCGTGACCGAGATGCCGGAATCAACCAAACCGATGGGCGCGAGAATCTCGGTCGCGCCGACGTCGTGCACCGCGACCAGGGTCGTACCGGTGCGGCGGTTATTGGTTGGGTTCGTGTCATTCGCCAGCCGGGTGGAGCACGATACAGAGTAGGAACCGCCGGCGCAGGTCACGCTCCAGGCCGGAAACTGCACGGCCAGCCTGGCCCCTGGCGCATGGTCCGTGACCTGAGCCGAGTCGTCATAGACCGCGCCGACCTTCATCCGCACCGAGTAGCTCTCGACGAACGTGCCGTAGTTGTACACCGTGCAGGAGGGCACAACGACCGAGCCAGAGTCAACCTGGGCCGCGGGCGAACTGATGGCACTGACACCCACATCGTGCCGGCTCACCAGATTGTTCCTCACCTTCACGAGCATACTGTCACGGGCGGTATTGCCGTATTCGTCCGCGGCCTCGACCACCACCCAGTAATCGTCGTCCGGCACCGTGGAGGTATTCCAGCCTGCCAGCGAATCGCTCGACTCAATCACCGAGTCGTAGTCGGTATTGGTGAAGATGTAGTAGTACTGCCGGGCCAGCGAGTCGTAGTTGCAGCGGGTCGGGCAGGTGGCGTCCTGCTTGTACACCACCCGCGACTGCTGCCGGTTGTAGCCATCAATCGAGTCGGTCATCAGTATCGCATCCTGCATCGGCACGACGTAGTTCCCGGCGGTGTCGCGTACCCCATAGGCGACCTTGAACACGGCGACCTTCCAGAGCCGGTGGTTGATGCGCTCCTCAAGCCGGCAGATGAGGTCCACGTCGCCGTACACGCTGTCCTTTGTCAGGTAGGTGCTGGTGTTGTTGCGGCAGACGGCGAACCGCTGGCCGGTGTAGGCGTCGAGGAAGCTGGGCATCACCGAGTCGTCGTCCGGCTCCAATTCCATCAGAGGGTTCTTGTAGAATCCGCCATACGAAGACCATGTGACGCCGGAGTTCCGGTTCTTCGAGAAATGGTTGTGGTGGAAGTCGGCGACGCTCCACGTCGCAATCAGGCCCAGCGTATCCCCCACTTCGACCGTATCGCCCACCTGCACCTGAATGGTTGAGTTGTCGATGTGGTAGTACATGAACCCGGAGCAGAACGCCGCCCCGGCCGAGTCCGCGACCGTGACCCCGTTGTACATCGGGCTGCCGCCGAGCCATACCGCCTTGACATAGCCGCGCTTTATCGCGACCGCGGGCGCTAGGGCCGTGGTCAGGATGTCCTGCCCGTTGTGCAGATAGGGTGACGAACCGTAGTTCTGATAGCTGCCCCAGGCGTTGCCGATGTGGTGGGGCCGGTCGGTCGGATGGTGGGGCCAGGGCAGAGTGACGGCAAGCAGCACAACAAGACCGTACATCATGCCCTCCTAATACTCGTACCGCAGGATGTGGTCCGCGGTCTTCACCCGGAACGAGTTCAAGCCCACGAACCCAACCTCGGGCACCGAGATGTTCCAGCGGTCGTAGCTCAGCTTCTCCTGCCACAGCACAACGCCGGAAGAATCCACCAGCATGACCAGACCGCGACGATGACGGTCGGACGAGCCACGGCCGGCGTCCGCGTCCAGGCCGGCCGCAACCATCTGGCCGTCGGCAGACACGTCGACTGATATGAATCGCAGCGCCGGTTCAGGTGCCGGCAGGTCGGTGACGAGCCGCATCTCCTCTGCGTTGAGAATACGCAGCCTGAACCTGTCCACCCACGCAAGCACTGCCCCGTCCTCTGACAGACCGATATCCCTGACGAACGGAGACGCAAGCGGGTACCGACCTGCCTCACTGCCGTCCCGAAACAACACCACCGCATCGTCCTGTACCACCGCCAGACTGCGGCCGTTGCCGGACAACGCGAACCGGTTCGCTCTGCCCAAGCGGTACAGCTCGGTGCCGTCGGCTCGGAACACGCGCACGCCGCTTCTGCCGTCATCCACGCCATATGTCGAACCGTCGCCCGAGAACGCCCGGCTCTTCAGGAACCCGACCTCGGCGATCCCGCGTTCGCGGCCGTCGGGCCCATAGAAGTGCAGCTTCGCCCGGCCCGACACCGGCCCGTCGAAGTCTATGCCGACAACCGTGCCCTGGTCTGAGATATCAAGCAGCGTGCGCCCGCCGCCCTGCTTTGAGTAGACCGTACTGCCGTCCGCGCGCCGCAGCTCAAACCGGCGGAACGGCACGAACTCGGAATTGCCGGTCTCGTATTCGACCACGGCATGGTACGCGCGCCCGGGTGAGGCGAAGGTGTACGAGTCGGACGCGAAGCTCTCCCGGCCGGTCAACTGGGGTGAAATCGCCTGCGCGAACAGAGGTATCAGCAACAAGATGTGTGGCATCACATTCAGCTCCTGGGAGTATCTTGCCGCGGTCGCTGGCCAAGTCAAGCGCAGCGGTCGGCCGGCTTGACACTGCGCCCCGGCCGCAGAAAAGGTCAGCCAACGCACGACCTGACA
>CAZQFS010000131.1:0-8007 GCA_964592755.1 uncultured bacterium
CAGTGCCGACGTTGCCGTCGAGGAGGGTGGTAACGATCTCTTGGCCCCATACACGCTGCTTTGACCGGAACCTGTATCTCTGTTACAATATAGTCACAATTGGGAGGGAAATAATGGCCATCGAGCTGGAATCAAGCACGGCGCGCACTAAAGCCGACCCCGGAGAAGCGCTCGGCATCGTCATCTCCATCGTGACCCCGCATGGCGTGCTCCGCATCGTACCGCAGGTCAATCAGACGGTCAGCGGGCTCATCGCCCGGTTGGAGGCCCAGGTCAAGCCGGGCGAGAAGGAGCCGGTTGTTTCTCTGCGCGGCGTTGCGGTGGAACCGGCCTAGCCCAGGGCCAACGGGCCGCGCTACTCAAGTGGAACTTCCTCAACGTATGCCCGGGCCAAGCGCAGAGCCGGCAGGGAGTAGACCAGTTGCACCTGCCAGCCGGCAAAGATCACCGGCTCCGGGTTCCGAGCAAAGTAGCGCAGAACCAAGCTCGAGCTGGCTGAGTCATACGCGACGTACATGAACGAGAACTCCAATGGCGGCCGGATGTCAAATCGGCTCCGAGTGAGGTGACGTATGAACGATTCATGGCTCTCGACGTCCTGACGCAGGCGATCGGCCTTCCGAGCCAACGGGTGGTCGCCGGAGAGCATGACTAGGTAGTCGGGGTAGTGCCCAACAACGACTGGCGGTCCATCGGCGCGGGCCAGTAGCCGAACCTGGGAGCGAGACGGACAGGCCACCAGCAGCAAGCAGCCGAGCAGCACCAAACGCATGGCTGAGTGTAGGCCGACGTTTCTTTGTGTCAAGTCAGGCAGTGTCGAGGCCAGGTGTTTGACAGCACCGCCATGGCCTCTATAATCGTGCGCCGGTGACGGACCGGGCAGTCCGACCGGAGGAGCCGGCCTGAACCGAAAGGAACGTACATGAGATTCGTCTATTCGAACCGCTACCGCATCAACATCGGAGCTCACGTCTTTCCGACCGAGAAGTACGCCATGGTCAGAGACCGCCTGCTCGCTGATGGTCAGGCGGTGCCCGAGGACTTCTTCGAGCCCCCCGAGCCCAACGTCGAGGACATCCGGCTTGTGCACTCGCGCGAGTACGTTGATGACCTGCTGAATCTGCGCTGGTCCTCGCGTACGGTTCGCTCGGAACTGCCGCTCACCTGGGAAATCGTCCAGGGTTTCTTTCTGTTCGGGTCTGGGACGATTGCCGCCTGCCGCATCGCGCTTGAGGATCGGGTGTGCATGCACATCGGCGGCGGTTTCCATCATGCCTTCAGTGACCACGGTGAGGGTTTCTGCTATGTCAACGACATCGCAGTCGGGATTCGCAAGATGCAGCAGGAGCAGCACATCGAGCGAGCTGCGGTCATCGACTGCGACTTGCACCAGGGCAACGGCACGGCACGGGTCTTCCGCGACGACCCGAGCGTGTTCACGTTCTCGATACATCAGGAGCATCTCTATCCGATGAAGGAGGAGTCGGACCTCGACATCGGACTCGACGACGAGACCGGCGACGACGATTACCTCCGCCGGCTCGAAGAAGCTGTTCCCGGCATCCTCGACAGTCACAAGCCCAACCTGGTGGTCTACGTGGCTGGTGCCGACCCGTATCGGTACGACCAGCTTGGCACGCTGCGCCTGACTAAACGCGGGCTTGCGATTCGAGACCGGCTCGTAATCGAGTGCTGCCACAAGCGCGCGATCCCGGTAGCGGTGGTAACCGCAGGGGGTTATGCGCTTGACACCAAAGACACCGGTGAGATCCACTATAATACCGCTCGCGAGTGCCTGCGTGTGCTCGGCCAACTCAAGCCGCAGTTGACGCCCGAGTCACCGGTCCGTGCAACGGATGCTCCTCCTCCTGGGCCGCACGTCGGTACAGAAGCGCCCGCGCCCGAAACCGGCCAGTCTTGACCAGAGTCGGACCGGCACGTGTCTGTCTGGCAACGACGTCGCACCCAGTTGGCTACAGCCGGTTTTTCGACCGCGAAGCGCGCTCCTTGGCCCGCGTTGGCTATCGGGTTACGATCATCGGCGTCGGGGGAGAGACAGCAACTTGTCCGGGTGTGGAGACGAGAAGTTACTCAGGCGGCACAGGCTGGGCCAAACCCGTGCTGCTCGCCAGGCTCGAACGCGACATCAAGAGGGGAAGGTTCGACGTGCTGCAGTGCCTTGACCCTTGGACTCTGCTTCTGGGGCTACGACTCAAACGCGCCCGGCCCGGACTCAGACTCATCTACGAGTCGAGCGAATGGTTTCCCCGGATGTTCATTGACCGGAAGGATCTGCCTTGGCTTGTGCGTAATGCACTGTCGTTGTTCGTTGCCGGACTGGAACGGACTGCCTGCCGGGTGGCTGATGCCATACTGGAGACCAACGAGACGAGAGCAGAACGGTTTCTGAAGAAGGGGACGTTTCCGGTCCTCGTTCCCAACTATCCACCACTTGAGCTCCTGCCCGAACCCAGAGCCGAGCGCAGGCCATGGATAGTCTACACCGGGCTGGTCAGCCCGCACCGGGGATTTGAAGTGCTGCTTCGTGCTCTGAGCTTGGTCGTCGGAAGATACCCGACCCTTCGCCTGCGGGTCATCGGTGGATTTGACCGGCACGGTGGCTTCGAGCAACGCGTGCGCCGACTCCTCCGCCAGTGGCGGCTAACTAACACTGTTGACTTCCTTGGAGTTCGCACATACCCAGAGATGTTCGCTGAGGTCAGTTCATGCCTTGCCGGCGTGGTTCTGCTCCAGCCAGAACGCGGCAACGACTACACTGGGCTGCCTAACAAGCTCTTCGAGTTCATGGGCGCAGGGCTTGGAGTGGTGGTCAGCGACTTCCCTGAGTTGAGCCGGGTTGTTCGCCATGCCGGATGTGGCTGGTTGGTTGACCCGACTCGACCCGACGAAGTGGCCCGCGTGTTGGAGCAGGTCCTATCCAGTCCTGACGAGTGTTTGCGTCGGGGCGCGTCGGGGCGTAAGGCCGTGTTGGAGCGTTTTCACTGGGAGATCGCCGAAGCCGCCCTGCTCAAGGTGTATCGGGGATTGATGTCGTCGTGAACCGGCCGGCCCGCAACGCATTGGTGCTCTTCTCCGGCGAAGCCGTGACACGTCTTTTCGGCTTCCTGACCACAGCCGTGCTGGCGCGTCGACTGGGCGTGGATGCGTTCGGTCAGATCGGATTCGCGGCGGGGGTGATGATGTATGGCGCCGTGCTGACCGATTTCGGGCTGCTGACTACTGCCACAAGGTCGGTTGCGCGCGACCGGGCCGGTGCGGCCGCACTCGCTGGCACCGTGCTGCCGCTGCGTGCTACCTTGGCACTGGCGGTCACGGCTCTGGTCGTGCTGCTGGCGCTTGCCCTGCCCAGACCGGCAGGGGTCAGATGGCTGCTCGTCATCTATGCCTTTGTCACCGCGGCGCAGTCTCTGCTGCTGGAGTGGCTCTTCTTCGGGATGGAGAACACAGGCGCGGTCGCAGCCTCGCGCGCGGCGACGGCATCAACGTTCTTTGGCCTCGTGTTGCTGCTTGTGCGCACGCCGGGGCAGGTGCTGCTGGTGCCGGTCTCGTTGTTCGTCGCCACCTTGATGGGAGCAGCAATGCTCTTTGTCCTCTACGGTTCCTGGTTCGGTTGTCTTCGTCTTCGGTTCGACCCACGGCAATGGCTGGCACTGGCGCGCGCCGCCTGGCCGATCGGCACAGCCGGCGTCGCCACTCAGGTACACGTGAACTTCGGCCTGGTCGGACTCGGGCTGCTGCGGACAGATACTGAAACGGGTCTGTACTCTGCAGCCTTCAGGTTGGTGTTTTTTTTGCTGATGCTCGACCGGGTGTTCTACACCGTCTTCCTTCCCGTGGTTACCCGCGTGCAGGCGCAGCAGCAGGAGAGGCTGCCCGAACTAGCCGGCACGGTTGTTCGGCTCATCCTGTGTGTTGCCCTGCCGCTCTGTGCCGGTCTGGGACTGCTGGCGCGGCCGGTTCTGGCCGCCGTGTTCGGCCCCGGATACGAGGCCTCCGCCCCCACCCTGCAAGTACTGGCGTGGTTTCTGCCGGCGAGCATGCTCAACAGCCTGGCCAGTTACACCCTGGTCGCCGCCGGGCTCGAGCGTAAGTTCATGCGCAATGCACTGCTTGGGTCCTTGGTTTCCGTCGTCTTCGGCCTTGTTGGTATCACAGCCCTGGGTGTCCTCGGTGCGGCAGTCGGCGTGCTCTGCGGAGAGGTCACCGTTCTGCTGCTCATGTCGGTCGACTTCCTATGCCTAGTCAGGCCGAAGTTCGAATTGCGTACCGCTGCACCCCTGGTGGCGGCCGCGGCTATCGTCCCGGTCTGCCTGCTGCTGTCACCATACCCACTGGGCATACCGGTCGCTGCCTCCGTAGTAGTTTACACAGGATTGCTGCTCGTGCTGAGGGGCATCACGGCTCAGGACCTCGGCCTGGTAAGGTCGGCATGATTGGCTTGCTGGGCGCTGATACAAACTGGCAGGGTGTACTGCACCAAGAGGGCGTCTGTTCAGCCACCGAGTGCCTGAACCAGGTGACCGATGTTGGCGTGCTGATACTTGACCGTGCACCTGGTCCGGGTGAGATTCTGACCGTCGCCGAGTACGTACGCCACGGCGGGGCAGTGCTGGCAGGGGCCAGAGCCGCAGCAAAGGTATGGCCCGAGCTCAGGCCATCGCGTCAAAGAATCAGGTATCTCCTTCCCGACGGCTCGGAGCTGTTTCGGAACGTCGGAATCGTGGATTTGGAAACTAATGGGTGGCGACTGCCGGACGCGCGATATGGTTTCACTGACTCACGGTGGCCTGCGATCGTCGCCGGGCAGATAGCCCGAGGCTGGATTGCGGTGCTGCCATTCGAGCCTGGTGCGGTGCTGTCCGATATCGGTGCGCGGCCGCGGCGATTCTTCGCCGACACGCCCAGATTCCCGAGTGAGGTGGTCTCACGAGTCAGCAGGGGAGAGGTTCGTCGACTCCTGGCCAACTGCCTTAGATGGCTGCTTGAGCAGCGCGGTTTGCCTTATGTGCATCTGGCGTACCTGCCTCTGGCACACCGGAGCGTACTCGGGTTCCGGGTCGATGTCGACTCTGGTACCAGTGCCCAACTGGAAATCGTGGCCGAGCTAGCTCGCCGGGTAGGAATGAAGTTCAGTTGGTTCATCAACGTCGGAAAACGCAACGTCGAGCTGGACTTCTTCCGCCGACTCGCGCGTGACGGTCATGACGTCGGCCTCCACTGTCTTCGCCACGTGGTCCACCCCGATTATGCCAGTAACCGCGCCGACTTCGGACGAGGCCGGGACATGCTGCTCAAACATGAGGTGGAACCCACCGGCGTGGTCGCTCCGTATGGAGAGTGGAATCCGGCACTGGAGCGAGCCCTGCGGGAAATCGGGTTTGCCTACTCGTCGGAGTTCGGCTTCGCATATGACGATCTTCCGTCAAGACCACGAGTGGCTGACGGCGCGAGCCGCGTCCTGCAGATTCCGGTTCACCCCATCTGCACCGGGCGTCTACTGGCAGCCCGCGCGGTCAGGCAGGAGGTTCTCGGCTACTTCCGTCGTTACGTCGGACACCAGATAGCCCGTAATGAACCCTGCCTCCTGTACGACCATCCAGCCGTTGTCTCGGAGACTGCTGATGTCTGGACCGAGGTGCTCGACTACGGGCTCAGGTGCTGTGGCGAGTGGACTACACTGAGCGAGTTCGCCCGATTCTGGCAACGTCGCGAAGCAGTCAAGGTTCGTGTGAAGCTCGCACCGGACCGGATTCACCTGACCGCTGATGCACCTGCCGGAGACTGTCCGGTCGTGGTCGAACGGGGCCGACGTCAGGCCCTGCTCAGACCGGTCTCCGGCGTGTACGTGTTAGATGAGCTTGAGTGGACCGAACGTCCCGAGCCGATTGGCTTCGACCCGTCTCTCGTCGAAACGCGTTATCGGGACTTCGCGTTCAAGCTGCGAGAGCTCCAGCGCGGCCTGATGAAGCACTTGCAGAGCAGGCGAATGTAGGCTATAGTCGGGCGGCATGAGAGTCCTCTTCAGCACTTTCGCAGCTTCCAGCGTACTGGGCGGCGGCGTGGACGTGCAGGTACGTGCCCTTGCCCGCGAGGCCACAGCCCTGGGTGTTCAAGTCGAGCTATTCGACCCCTGGAAGAAGTATCGAGTTGAGGAGTTCGATCTGTTCCATCTCTTCTCGTCCCACGCCGGAACCTACCATATCGGTCGGGCCCTGCACAGCATGGGCATGAGAATGGTACTTACTCCCGTCTTCTACAGCCGGCACTCGCCGGCCAAGGTGGCCGCCATGCTCAGCGTGGCCAAGAAACTCAGAAGCCGGGGTGGATTCTGGACTGAGCACATGTTCTGCAAGGAGCTCTGCGACATGGCCGAGCTTATCCTGCCCAACACCCAGGACGAAATGACGATGATGACCCGCGCCTTTGGCGTTCAACCGGCCCTCATGATCGAACTCCCGAACGGCGTAGAGGAGAGGTTTGTCGACGCGACGCCCGATTTGTTTGTCAGGGAGTACGGACTTCATGACTTCATCCTCTATGTCGGCCACATTGGCTGGGGCAGAAAGAACGTCTTGGCGCTACTGAATGTCCTCAAACGCATTGGCCACCCGGCCGTCTTGATCGGGCCGGTCATCCAGAACGACTATGCTCAACGCTGCCGCAAGACAATCGAGTCCAGCCCCAACGTCAGGCTGATTCCCGGGTTGCCATCAGACTCGCCGCTGCTCGCCTCAGCCTATGCCGCCTGCGATACAATGGTGCTTCCGTCTTTCTACGAGACGCCGGGCTTGGCAGCCCTTGAAGCCGGCCTTGCCGGCGCCAAGGTCTGCATCACCAAGTACGGCGGAACCACCGAGTATTTCGGCGAACACGCGCTCTACCTTGACCCGAAGTCAGAGGAGTCCATTGAGCGCACTCTGCGTAATTCCCTGGCGCGCGCCAAGGATGACCAGCTTCGCCGGCGCATAGCAGACAGATACCTCTGGCGGTATGCGGGGCAGAGGCTGGTCCAGGCATACTCGTCCCTTGCCTTGCTTACCTGAACCGATGTCAGCCCCGGCCTGCGCTGGGGCTGACATTGTCTTTCCGGCTCTTAGTTTACATAATCGAAACTATCGGAACCAACAGTCAGAACTTGAACCAGTTCGCTGCCAGGTTGCCAAGCAGTGGCATCTTCCAGTACTTCCCGCCTGCCGCCTGGATGATGCCGATTATCGCCATGACTAGAGCAAAGACCCACCCGACCGGCCAGACCACGAACCACCCTATGATCGGGATCGCACCGACTACTCCGACCGCGAACCAGAAGATGGTCAGGATTATCCCCTGCTTGACGTGGAACTTGCAGAATACGTTGTCCTTGTTGGCGAGCATCGGCACGAGCCAGAGTATGCCCAGGTAGGATAACCACGCGAGCGACTTGCCTTTCTCGATGTCGTCAGAGCCAGCCTGACTCGATCCGGCGACCCCGACTGCTTTATCTTCATCAGCCATTCAGACCTCCTTTTGTTAGGGTGTTGTTTCAGACTTGAACACCAGCCGGCCGGCATACCTCTTCACAAACGGGGCACTCCAGCGCCGGCCGGAGAGTGCATGGATGATTCCGACAATCGCCAGTACTACGTAGCTGCCGGAGACGATGAGCCCCACGGGATAGTGGATAATCCAGGCGACAGCCTTGAAGATGAAACCGAGGATGAGCATGTTCCCCAAGACTCTGCCGAGCAGGAAGTCGATGACCCAGACTCCTGTCCAGAAGACAAACAGAACCAGTTGCAGTACCATGCTCTGGCGGCCGTGAAAACCGGCGAACTCATCGTCGCGCGCAGCAGAGATGGGGACAAAGAACAGCAGCGGTACATACCCGACCGCAGCTAGAACCAGGCTCTCCTGCGTCGGCTTATCGTGACCGGCATGCTCTGAACCGCTTTCGCTGCTCAACAAGTGATTATAGAGGCATGCGGTGTCATGTCAAGCAGATGGTCT
>CAZQFS010000132.1:0-7992 GCA_964592755.1 uncultured bacterium
GGTAAGATGACGCCGTGCCCGACTACTCAGACAGACTGACCCGGACGCGCGACCACATCAAACGTGGTCAGTTTGACCCGGTCTACGTGCTGCTCGGCGACGATGGGCGCGCGGCTGATGAGCTGATTCGGCTGCTGAAGCGGAAGCTCGTTGCGCCGGGGTTGGAACCGTTCGACCTGGTGGAATGCCACGCCGCAGACCTGCCGGTTCAACAGGCGTTGCAGGAGATGCGCCAGCCGCCGGTCGGCTCGGCACGTCGGCTCGTCGTCCTGCGCGCGGCTGATGAGCTGAGGGGGCCGGACTTCGCCGCGCTGTGCGCGGGTCTGGCCCGGTTGCCGCCCGACGGAGGAATTGCGGTGCTTGTCTGCCGGTGGAGCCGGGAGATGGCTGATGCCGTCACTCGGGCCGGCATGGGCCGGTTTGTGGTCAACCTGAAACCGCCGCAGGGAGCAGAGCTGGCCGCGAGGATTCGGGGCTGGGCAGTCGAGCTCGGTATTGACATCTCGCCCGACGGGATCAAACTGCTCGTTGAGCTTTCGGGTGAGGATACGACCCTGCTCTATGGCGAACTGGAGAAGCTGGCGACCGCGCTTGAGCCCGGGACCGTGGTGGACGCGGCAGCGGTGCGCCGGCTCGCGGGCCGCTCGCGCGAGTTCGCGCGGAAGGAGTACGTCGACAACCTGATGCGGGGCAACCTGGACCGTGCGCTTGAAGTCCTGGCCCGACTCGCCGCGTGGGGCGAGAAGCCACCGCAGATCATCGGCTGGGTTGCCGGCAGCCTGCTCCGCCGGGCAGAGGAGCTGACCCGGGCAGGCGAAGAGGACAACGAGGTGCCGCTGAAGTATCTACGGCGCATCATGCACCAGTTGTACGACATCAACCGGGCGGTTCTGACCGGCCATCCTGAGCCGTTCCTGCTGCTTGAGGCGCTGACGGTCTGTGCCTGTTGCGCCGGCCGGGGCGAGCTCTGTCGGCTGGGCAGGCAGGAATCCGCGCCGGCTTTCTGTCTGAGAAAACCGCGGTGGCGGCCGGCGGGCAGTTCCGGACGCCGGACACCGGCCGCGACAACGCACGAGGTGTAGAAGGACGACAAGGCAGATGGCAAAAGAGGAAACAGAGAAAGAGAAACCGTCCTACCCGGCGCGCGAGATTGAGCAGCGCTGGCAGCAGTACTGGCGGGAGCGCGGTACGTTCCGCACCAACCCGACGCCGAAGCGGAAGTACTACGTGCTGGAGATGTTCATCTATCCTTCTGGTGACATGCACATGGGGCACGCGCGCAACTACACGATCGGCGACGTCATCGGTCGGTTTCGCAAGATGCAGGGTTATGACGTGCTCCATCCATTTGGCTGGGATGCCTTTGGCCTGCCGGCCGAGAACGCGGCCATTGCCCACGGCAACCACCCGCGCGACTGGACTTTCTCCTCGATTGAGCTGTGCAAACGCAATCTCAATCTGATGGGCATCAGCTACGACTGGGACCGCGAGGTAACGACCTGCCTGCCTGAGTATTACCGCTGGGACCAGTGGCTTTTCCTTCAGTTCTACAAGCGGGGCCTGGCCTATCGTGGCGCGGCCCTGCTCAACTGGTGCCCGAGCTGCCAGACCGTGCTCGCCAACGAGCAGGTGATTGACGGCCACTGCTACCGCAGCACCTGCCATGCCGTCATCGAGAAGCGCCGGATGACTCAGTGGTTCTTCCGCATCACCGACTATGCCGAGGAGCTGCTGCAGGACATTGACAGGCTCGAGGGCTGGCCGGAGAGCGTCCGCATAATGCAGCGCAACTGGATCGGCCGCTCGGAGGGAGTCGAGGTCGATTTCACGCTTGAAGGTGACGGCCGCAAGCTGCCGGTCTTCACTACCCGGCCCGACACGCTCTGGGGGGTGACTTTCATGGCGCTGGCGCCCGATGCGCCGCTGGCCGAGGAGCTCTTGTCTGGCTCGGCTCGCGCGGCCGAGGGTCGCGATTTCATCCGCCGAATGCTTCTGAAGTCCGAGGTTGACCGGGTCGCCGAAGGTATGGAGAAAGAGGGTCTCTTCACCGGTCGCTACGCGGTCAACCCGGTGAACGGCGAACGGGTGCCGATATACATCGCCGACTTTGTGCTCGGCGGGTACGGCACCGGGATGATTATGGCCGTGCCTGGTCACGACCAGCGCGACTTCGAGTTTGCCCGCAAGTACTCGATTCCGATTCGCATCGTGATTCAGCCGCAGCAGGGACCGTTGAACCCAGAGACCATGTCCGGTGCCTACACCGAGGACGGCGTGATGACCAACTCCGGTCATTTCGATGGCACGCTGGCGGGCAAAGGAGAAGCCGGCGCGGCCGGCATCGCCCGGGTAACTGACTGGCTTGAGGAGCGCAGGTTTGGCCGTCGTACGGTCAACTACCGGCTGAAAGACTGGCTGATTTCCCGCCAGCGTTACTGGGGCACACCCATCCCGATGATTCACTGCGAGCGATGCGGCATCGTGCCGGTGCCGGAGGAGGAACTGCCGGTCCTGCTTCCGCCCGACGTCAAGGACTTCAAGCCCAAAGGCACCTCGGTGCTGGCCTCGGTGCCTGAGTTTTACGAGACGACCTGTCCGCAGTGCCGTGGACGAGCGCACCGGGACCCGGACACGATGGATACGTTCGTCAACTCCTCGTGGTACATGGCCCGCTACGCCGACCCGCACAACGACCGCCTGCCTTTTTCGCAGCAGGCGGCCGATGCGTGGCTGCCGATTGACGAGTACATCGGCGGCATCGAACATGCCACCGGCCATCTCATCTTCTTCCGATTCTTCACTAAGGTGATGGCTGATTTGGGGCTGCTCTCCTGCCGCGAACCGTGCAAGGTGCTGCACACCCAGGGAATGGTCACCTACAACGGAGTGACGATGTCAAGCTCCAAGAACGTCGGGGTCTGGGTCGGGCCGTTCACCACCGAATACGGCGCCGATGCGGCGCGGCTCGCGGTGCTCTTTGCCGCCCCGCCCGACAAAGGCATGGACTGGACCGACGACCTGGTGCGGGGCGTGACGCGCTTCCTGGGCCGCGTCTGGCGGCTCTTCGCCGAACACGGCGATAAGGTGAGGTTCACCCCGCCGGATACCGGTCAGTTGGCCGGCGACGAACGGCGGCTTTACATCAGGCTGAACCAGACAATCAAGAAGGTTACGGCTGACATTGAGGCGTTTCAGTACAACACCGCGATTGCAGCCCAGATGGAGCTGCTCAACGACCTGGCCGGGTTCAAGGAGCCGGCCGCACCGGTCTTCGGATTCGCGCTGGGCCGGTTCATCAGTCTGCTGGCTCCGTTTGCCCCGCACATCGCCGAAGAGCTGTACCACCAGGCCCGGCCTGATGCCGGGAGCCTGTTCGAAGAGCCGTTCCCCGGATTCGACCCGGCGTTCCTTTCCTTCGACGAAGTAGTGATTCCGGTTCAGGTTGACGGCAGACTGCGCGACCGGGTGAGCGTGCCGGCCGGTGCGTCCGAGGAGGACATAAGGAATAAAGCCCTGGCCGCGGCCGGTGTGGTGCCCTATCTTGCCGGCCGGGACGTGGTCAAGGTCATCTACGTCAAGGGCCGGATGGTGTCGGTCGTAACCGCGCGGAGGTGAGATGAGGATGCTGTATTGGCTGATGGCTTTGGCCGCTGCCGGGATGCTCGGCTACCTGCTTCACTCGTTCATCGAGCACCGTAAGACCCAGGTCGAGTTCTACCGCTATGACGTCAGCGCCGAAGTGATTGCCGGGTATGCGGCCAAGGCGGACTCGCTGCGGCACAAAGCCGACTCGCTCCGCGCCCGGCTTGAGCGCTCGGGCCTGTTTGGCCGCCGCGCAGTCCAGGCCCACCTTGCCCTGCTGGAAGACGAGATTGTCTCGCTCGAGCGGACGGTCGAGAAGTGGACGAAGTCGAAGCGTACCCGTTCGGACGTGGACCTGCACCGCCAGGTCATCCTGCTCTATGGCGAGGCGTCGGCCGCGGCTCAGGCCCTGGCCGCAGACACACTGCTTGAGCTCGAATCCGCAAAGGAGTTAAGATGAAAACGGTCGCGTGGATTCTGGGACTGGTCTCCCTGGTCATGCTTGGATACATCGTGTTCAGCCTGCTCTTGCCGCGCAGCCGGCAGCCCGAGTACTTCGCGGCCGAGGTCAGTGCCGACTCAATCGCAGCCTACGACGCCCGGGCCGCGGAGCTGGAGCAGCGGGCCGACTCGCTGCGCCGCCGCCTGACCGAGCTGCGCCTGGCCGCGCGGCCGGGAGTGCAGTTGCGCATTGCGGCCCTGCAACGCGAACTCGCGGGCCTGCGTCGGGCGGTCGACGAATGGCGTGCAACCCGTACCGGTACGGGCGGCCCGGCCGCTTTCCGGCAGTGCGTCCTGCTCTACGGCAAGGCATCGGGCGTGTGCGACGCGCTGGCGCTCGACACGCTTCGGTAGCCGTGCCTTCTCGCCGCGCGACTGTGGACCGGGTTCTCGTCCTCGACTTCGGCAGCCAGTACAACCAGCTCATTGCTCGCCGCGTGCGGGAACTGAAGGTCTACAGCGAAATCGTGCCGCACAACGTTTCCGCCGAGGATGTCCTCGCACGCGGGGCGCGTGCGCTGGTGCTCTCGGGTGGGCCGGCCAGCGTCCGCGCCGCGGGCACGCCGCTGCCCGACCCCGCTATCTTCAACCTCGGCATACCGGTGCTCGGCATCTGCTACGGGATGCAGGCGATGGCCCAGATGCTCGGCGGACGGGTGGCCCACGCGCACCGGCGCGAGTACGGATTTGCCACGCTGGTCCGGACTCGACCAAGTGCGCTGTTCAAGGGGCTGCCGACCGAGTTTCAAGTATGGATGAGCCACGGCGACACCGTAACCCGGCTGCCGCGCGGAATCGTCCGGATCGGCCGGACCGCGAACGTGCCCTGCGCCGCATGTGCCGACGAGGAACGCCGGCTCTACGGTGTCCAGTTCCACCCCGAGGTCGCGCACACGCCGCTGGGCGGCCGAATCCTCGCCAACTTCGTGCTTGGTATCGCCGGCTGCCGTCCAACCTGGACTATGCGGTCTTTCATTCGCGAGCAAGTCCAACTGCTCCGCGAGCGCACCGCGGGTGAGAGGGTCCTCTGTGCTGTTTCCGGCGGGGTCGACTCCTCGGTCCTGGCAGCACTGCTGGCCCGCTCGGTCGGTTCGCGCCTTGTTGCCGTCTTTGTCGATAACGGCCTGCTGCGCCAGGGTGAGGTAACTGAGGTGCGGGCGGCACTGGGCAGGCGGCTGGCGCTCCACGTCGTCGATGCCCGGACCCGGTTCTATCGGGCGCTGGCCGGCATCACGAGTCCGGAGCGCAAGCGCCGGGTTATCGGCCGTGAGTTCATCCGGCTGTTTGAGCAGGAGGCGCGCCGCCACGGGCCGATAAGGTTCCTGGCCCAGGGCACGCTCTATCCCGACCTGATTGAGTCGCGGTCAGCGTTCGGCGGACCATCGGCGACCATCAAGACCCACCACAACGTCGGCGGACTTCCCCGCCGGATGGAACTCGAACTGGTGGAGCCGCTCAGAGAGCTCTTCAAGGACGAAGTCCGCAGCTTGGGCCGGGCGCTGGGCCTGCCGGATGCGCTGGTCCGACGCCACCCGTTTCCCGGTCCGGGCCTGGCAGTACGGATAATCGGCGCGGTGACGCCGGAGCGGGTCCGACTGCTTCAGGCCGCAGACCACATCTTCATCACCGAGCTGCGTGAGGCCGGGCTCTATGACACGGTATGGCAGGCGCTCGCCGTGCTCCTGCCGGTACGCTCGGTAGGGGTAATGGGCGACGAGCGGACCTACGAGAACGTCGTGGCCCTGCGCGCGGTCACTTCACGCGACGCTATGACCGCGGACTGGGCAAGGCTGCCGAACGAGTTCCTTGCCCGGGTCGCCAATCGCATCATCAACGAGACCCGTGGCATCAACCGCGTGGTCTACGACGTTACGTCCAAGCCACCGGCGACGATCGAGTGGGAATAGGGCTACTGCTCCTGGGGAGTGGTGAGCTGCTGTTCGGTTTCGTACCACACCAGCCGCATTTCGGTTCCGGTTGCCAGGTCGCGCAGGCCGACGAACCGTCGCGGCTCTGCGAGTTCCAGCCAGAAGCGGGTCTCGCGCCCCGGTGACGTCACCGCCACCTCACGGCACAGGATGTCGCCGACCGGCGTGGCAATGAGCTTCGTGCCCAGGACCTGCACCTTCACGGGCACGATGCGGAAGTCAAGCGGCACGACCAGGTTCATCCGGTAAGACGTCCCCGGGTTCGGCGGCACTGCCCGCAGCAGGGTGCCGAGTGCATCCTGGGAGTAGCTGCGCCCGGGCAGACGCAGCACCTCCTCCTGCACGCCATCCACGGTCGTCTTGGTGATGTTCACCTTTCCCGGCTCAAACCGCGCCGCAACCTCCAGCTCGGATATCCCGGTCTCGATGGCGCGAAAGGAACGGAGCGGTTTCAGGCTGTCGCGTCTCAGCACAACGGTCAGGGAGTCATCGAAGTACTCACCGGCCTGTGCCGGCTCCACGGTGCTGGTGACAAGCACGGTCGGCACCGGCTGGCCCGCGCCCGGCCCGGGCGGCAGCTCCTCGCTGAACACCAGTCTTATCCGAACCCGGTAGGCGACCGAGTCGTTCCGGACTATCTCGTACCCGGCAGCCTCGCCGTCGCGCCAGCCGGGCGCGGTCAGGTTCGGACCTGGTCCCTGCTCGCCGACCGTGCAAGCCAGTGATACCATTACAGCGCAGAGCGCACCGCGGACCGCTGACCGCGAAGCGTTTCCGTCGTCTTGTCTGCTCGATTCTGCCTTCATTCCTTCGTCTTCTCCTTCTGCTCAAGGTACAGCAGCAGCCGCTCCATATCCGCGGGCAGCGGCGACGAGAACTCCATGTACTGGTTGGTCCGGGGGTGATTGAACCCAAGCCGGCAGGCGTGCAGTGCCTGTCGCTTCACCAGTGTCAGGATGTGGCGAAACATCGCCGCGTGGTCGTGCCGTGCCAGCACGCCCGGGCTTCTTCCTCCGTATTCCGGGTCACCGACGACCGGATGTCCGATGTGCTCCATGTGCACGCGAATCTGATGAGTCCGACCGGTCTTCAGCCGTACCCGAAGCAGAGTACACACGTCATAGCGCCGGAATACTTCATAGTTCGTCACCGCAGTGCGGGCCGAGAACGGTGTCACGGCCATCTTCGTACGGTCGACTGTGTGTCGGCCAATCGGTGCGTCGACCGTTCCCTCATCAAGTTCAAAGTCACCCCAGCAGAACGCGGCATACTCCCGTACCACGCTGCGCCGCTCAATCTGACCACCCAGCCGGCGCAGGGCCTCATCGGTCTTGGCAAACATCAGCAGCCCGGTCGTCAACTTGTCCAGCCGGTGGACCACACCGGGCCGGCACAAAGCATCCGGCCGCAGCGGCAGGCTCTTGCAATGGTGCAGCAATCCGTGCACCAGCGTACCGCTCCGGTTTCCCCGGGCCGGGTGCACCACCACGCCGGCTGGCTTGTCCAGTACCAGCACCTCGGAATCCTCATAGACAATCGCCAGCTCCATCGGCTCCGGCTCAATCGTCAGCTCCGGCTCTGGTTCGAACGCGGCGGCCACAACGTCACCCGGCTTCACCCGGTAACTCGGCTTCACCGTGGCCGCATTGACCAGCACCTTTCCCTCTTCCACGAGTTGTGCTGCTTTGGTCCGCGAGAGTCCCAGGCCGGAGAAGACCAGATACTGGTCCAGTCGCTTGCCCCAGAGCCGCTCGGACGCGGTCCGCTCAAATCGCCGTACCATCCTCACCTTTACCGGAACCCGACATGGGGCCACGAGAAGCACGAAGGAACGTGTGCACGTCGGGCTCCCGGCCCTCTGCTCGGACTTCGTGCCCTTCGCGGCAGTCAATCTCGGAATTAAGACCTCTCTGGCTTCTTGCCAGGGCCGCGCGCTGCAGCGCGAATTCGACCTCGACGCGGAAACGCTCGCGTACCTGGT
>CAZQFS010000133.1:0-6739 GCA_964592755.1 uncultured bacterium
GTGTTTGACGATGGCCAGCCCGAGTCCGGTGCCGCCCTGAGCGCGGGAGCGTGACTTGTCCACGACGTAGAACCGCTCAAAGATGCGGGGCAGGTGCTCGGGCGCGATGCCGACGCCGGTGTCGGAGACGGTGATAACAAGGGGTCGAGGGGTCGAGGAGTCAAGGGGGCGAAGGGCAGAGGACAGTGACAGGACGACCTCGCCCCTGTCGGTGTACTTGAGCGCGTTGTCGAGCAGGTTGATGAGCATCTGCTCAAGCTGGAAAGCGTCGGCCTCCAGCCCGGGCAAGTCGGGTTCCTGCTCCAGCCTGAGGTTCAGGCCTTTGGCCTGGGCCTGGCGTTCGAAGAGCCTGAGAGTGGATGCGGCCAGTGCCGGCACGGAGACGGCCGAGAGCTGGAGAGGCGAGCCTTTCTCCTCGAGCTCGGACAAAGCGAGCAGGTCGGCGACCAGATTGACCAGGCGGTCGGTGTGGCGCTTGATGACGTCGAGATAGCGCCGGTTGGTCTCGTCGATGGTGTCTTCCATTGTCTCGACATAGCCCTTGATGGCGGTAAGGGGCGTGCGCAGTTCATGTGAGGCACTGACCACGAACTCCCGCTTCAGCTCTGCGGCCCGGACAATCTGGGTGACGTCGTGCAGGGTGACGACGGTCTCGTCGGCCGAAGGAAGGTACGAGGCGCTGCAGGCGAGCGTGCGGCCGCCGTACTCGACATCGGCGCTCGCATTCGAGCGACTCGCTGCCGCGCTCCGAACCATGTCGGTGAAGCCCGGCTCGCGGATGACCTCCCAGTAATAGCGGTTCTCGACCGGAGCGCTGCCGACGAGCCGGCGCAGGCTGTGGTTGGCAATGAGCACCCGGCCGTCCGCGTCGAGCACAAGCAGTCCTTCGGTTATCGAGGTGATGACCGCGTCCAGGGCTTCGCGCTGCCGGGCGAGCTGGTCAATTGTCTGCTTGGTCTGGTATGCCATCTGATTGAACCCGTCGGCCACGTCGCTGACCGCGCCGTGGCGCGGGGGCATGACGCGTACCGCGAAGTCACCCTGACCGACGCGCCGAAATGCCTCGGTCAGGTCACGCAGGGGCCGGGCGTAGGAACGGGCGAGCAGGGCGGCGGCGACAACCCCGGCCGCGGCCAGGATGACCGCGGCGGCGACCACTCCGGACCGGCCCGCGAACAGGGCGACGACGGTGAGCAGAGCGAGCCCGGCCAGGTATAACCCGGCCATCAGACCGAAGAGGTAGCGCCTCACTCGGCCAGCTTGTAGCCGATGCCGCGGACGTTCTTGATGAGCCGTCCGGCGCGTTTCAGTTTCTTGCGCAGGTTGGTGATGTGGACGTCAACCGTGCGGTCGAGCACCGCTTTCTCCGTGCCCCAGAGCCGCTCGAGAATCTCATCCCGCGAGAAGACCCAGCCGCGGCGCTCGGCCAGGATAGTGAGAATCTTGAACTCGGTTGTCGTGAGTTCGGCCTTTCGGCCGGAGACTGTGACCTCGAACCGATTGAGGTCAATGACCGCGTCGGGTCCGAGCTCGATGGTCCGGGTGGCTTCTTTCTTCTCGTGGCGGCGCAGCACGGCCTTGACCCGGGCGACCAGCTCTTTGGGGGAGAACGGCTTGGTCACGTAGTCGTCGGCGCCGATTTCGAGACCGAGGACACGGTCGAACTCGTCGCCCCGGGCGGTGAGCATGATTACCGGTACGGTCGCGGTCCTTGGGTCCTTGCGCAGTTCTTTGCAGATGTCGAGCCCGTCGCCGTCGGGCAGCATCAGGTCGAGGATGACGAGGTCGGGAACCCGGTCGGCGAGCGAGCTGGTGAAGCTCGCGGCGTCGGTGAAGGTGCGCACCGCATGTCCAGCCCGGTCAAGATGAAGAGAGACGAGCTCGAGGATGTCCGGTTCGTCGTCTACTACGGCGATGAATCGGCCCATCGGCTAACTCGGCTGCTCGGTCTGGCCGTGTTTGATATCCTGGCCGGTGACGATGTAGATGACGTCTTCGGCGATGTTCGTTGCCAGGTCGGCGACCCGTTCCAGGTTGAGCGAGACCATCATCAGCTTCAGGGCCCGTTCAATCGTTGATGAATCCCGGGCCATGTATTCCATCAGCTCGGCCTTGATGGCGCGGTTCAACTCGTCCACCGCGGAATCGCGCACGCACACCGACCGGGCCAGTTCGGCGTCGGCGCGGGTGAATGCGTCAAGGCTGTCCTTGAGCATCGAGATGGCGATGTTGGCCATGCGGGGCAGGTCAACCAAAGGCTTGACCGGCGGTTTGTCAATCAGGAACAGGGCGGCCTGGGCGATGTTCTCGGCGTGGTCGCCGATGCGCTCCAGGTCGTTGTTCAGTTTGATGACCATGGCGATGGTGCGCAGGTTTGATGCTTCGGGCTGGTAGAGTGCCATCAGATTGATGGCCGCGTCTTCGTTCTCGATTTCGAGCTGGTTGACGCGCGGTTCGTCGGTCTTGATGACCTGCTCGGCCAGATTCGGGTCTTTGTCAACCAGGGCCCGGATGCTGTTTCCAACCATCTCTTCGACAATGGCCGCCATGGTGAGAAGCTGCTCTTTCAGCTCGGCGATTTTGGTTTCGAGGACTGTCAAGGTGTGCTCCAGATGCTAGTCTGTTTCATTATGTGTCCAATATTATCACATATTCGGGGTCGCGACGCAAGCGGCGTCATCCGAACTTGCCGGTGAGGAAGTCTTCGGTGCGCTTGTCCTGCGGCTTGGTGAAGATGCGTTCGGTCCGGTCGTACTCGACCAGCTCGCCGAGCATCAGAAAGGCGCAGTAGTCTGAAACCCGGGCCGCCTGCTGCATGTTGTGGGTCACGATGACGACGGTGTAGTTCTGCTTGAGCTGGCGGATGAGCTCCTCGAGTCGGGCAGTGGAATGCGGGTCGAGCGCCGAGGCCGGCTCGTCGAGGAGGACGATTTCGGGCTCGACCGACAGGCAGCGGGCGGTGCAGAGCCGCTGCTGCTGGCCGCCCGAGAGGCTGAAGGCAGAGTCGTGCAGCCGGTTCTTGACCTCGTCCCAGAGGTTGGCCCGGCGCAGGGCGTGTTCGACCCGCTGGGCGATTTCGGTGCCGCCGCCGATGCGGTGGATGCGCGGGCCGAACGCGATGTTCTCGTAGATGGACTTGGGAAACGGGTTCGGCTTCTGGAATACCATGCCCACCCGTTTGCGCAGGTCGATGACGTCGGTCGTGTCGGCGAAGATGTCCTTGCCGTCAATCAGGATGCGGCCGGTGACCCGGGTGCCGGCAATCAGGTCGTTCATCCGGTTGATGGTGCGCAACAGGGTGGATTTGCCGCAGCCGGACGGGCCCATGATGGCGGTGACGGCGTGGTCGGGAATCGAGAAGCAGACGTTCTTCAGCACGTGGTTGGACCCGAACCAGAGGTTCAGACCTTCAACAGTGATTTTGGCCGATTCGGTCATGGTTCTCCTTTTATACCTGCCATTTGTTGGCCGAGGCGACCCGCAGGCGAATGGCAAAGGCGACTGCGTCGAAGGCGAGGACAAAGACCAGGAGGACGATGGCGGTCCCAAAGGCGATGGGCCGGACTGTCATCACCTGGTCGTGCTGGGTGGCGAGCGTGAAAAGGTGATAGGGCAGGGCCATGAACTTCTGGTTGAGCGAGGTCGGCAGGGTGCGGGTGTAGTAGGTGACACCGGTGAAGAGAATCGGCGCGGTCTCGCCCAAGGTGCGGGCTACTGCCAGGAGCACGCCGGTGAGGATGCCGGGAAAGGCATAGGGGAGGACGTTGTGCCGGATTGCTTCCCATTTTGTCGTGCCGAGCGCGAGCGCACCTTCGCGGAACGAGCCGGGAATCGCGCTGACCGCCTCTTCTGCGGTGGTGATAATCCAGGGCAGGTTCATCAGCCCGAGGGTCAGGCCGGACGAGAGGACCGACAGGCCGAACTTGAGTCCGGTGACGAACAGGGCCACGCCGAACAGGCCGTAGACAATCGAGGGGATACCGGCAAGGCTGCGGATCGCGCTGCGGATGGCGCGGGTGACGAAGCCGGGTGTGGCGTACTCGGAGAGGTAGATGGCGGCACACACGCCGATGGGAACCGAGAAAATGAGCGACACAAAGGTGACCAGCACCGTGCCGACAATACACGGCCAGATGCCGCCTTCGGTCATGCCCTTGAGCGGAGCCTGGGTCAGGAACTGCCAGTTGATGACCTCGAGTCCGTTGCGGAACAGGTAGACGAACATGAAGAGGATGAAGAGCACGAACAAGGCCAGGGGCAGGGCAAGCAGGGCAAAGCCCATGTTGTCGCCGAACCGGCGGCGGCGCAGTTGACGCGGCGGCAGGCCAGAGGTGTCTTCACAGCAGGCGGGCGGTGTCAGACTCTGGTTCACAGTGTGAAGCTCCGTTTCTCGCGACGGATGAGGGATTCGGCCAGCAGGTTGGTCCCGAGCGCGATGATGAAGAGCACGAAGCCGAGCGCGAACAGGGCGTAGAAGTGGGTGTCGCCGAACGCAGACTCGCCCAGCTCGATGGCAATGGTCGAGGTGATGGTACGCACCGGTTGGAACAGGCTTCGGGGCATGAGCGGGGCATTGCCCGCGACCATCAGGACCGCCATGGTCTCGCCGACGGCCCGACCGAACCCGAGCATGACCGCAGCCAGGATTCCGGAACGTGCGGCAGGCAGGACAATCCGGGTGGCTGTGGTCCACGGGGTGGCGCCCAAAGCGTATGCGGCCTCACGATATGAATGAGGTACCACGCGCAGGGCGTCGTCGGAAACTGAGATAATGGTCGGCAAAGACATCAGCCCGAGCAGCAGTCCGGCGTTCAGGGCGTTCAGGCCGGAGGGAACGTTGAACAGGCGGGCGATGAGCGGGGCGAGCACGATGAGCCCGAAGAACCCGATGACGACCGAAGGAAACCCGGCAAACAGCTCGACCAGGGTTTTGACCGCGACCCTGAATCCGCCCCGAAGTCGCTCGGAGATGAACAGGGCGCCGGCGATGCCCAGAGGGATGGCGATAACGAGCGCAATCGCGGTCGTCACCAGACTGCCCAGCAGCAGGGGCAGCAGGCCGTAAGAGGGCTCGCCGTAGGCGTCGGGGTTCCAGATCGTGCCGAAGAAGAAACCGGACACCGGGGTGGTGGAAAAGGTGCGGACTCCGTAGAGCAGGAGGAAGGCGAGGATGCCGAGCAGCACGACCGCGGAGAGGAGCGCGTTGGCAAGGAAGAGGCCACGCATGCTCCGGTCTGATGTTCGTCTCAGGTTCATGTCAGGCCCCAGCGAGGGGACGCAGGGCGCGTCCCCTCGCAAACCGTGGGAGGCAGCGGAGAGGAATAGCTACAGGTTCTTCCCGTTCTTCTCGACCAGGGTCTTGGTCAGGGGGAAGAAGCCTTCTTCTTCCACAATCTTCTGGCCGGCCGGGCTCAACTCGAACTCGATGAAAGCACGGGCGTCGCCCTTGACCTTGCCGTTGGTGTACTGAAACAGGGGCCGGGCCAGAGGGTAGGCACCGCTTTCGACCGCGCTCTTGTCGAGGGGCGAGGCATAGTTCGTGCCGTCCGGGGAAAGCTCGAGCACGTTGATGCCGCCGTCCTTGACGTAGCCGACACCGACATAGCCGATGCCGCCTTCGTCAGCCTTGACGCCTTCGAGAATCTGAGAGTTGCCGTTCATCTGACGCATCGACTGGGCATACTCGGCCTTGACCGCCATCTCGCGGAAGAAGACGAATGTGCCCGAATTGGGCTGACGGCCGTAGAGGGTTATCGGCTTGTTCGGTCCGCCGACTTCGCTCCAGTTCTTCACCTTGCCGCGGTAGATGTCGCCAAGCTGGGCCATGGTCAGCTTCTTGACCGGGTTCTTCAGATTGGTGACCACGCAGAGGCCGTCAACGGCAATCGCGTACTCGACCGGGTTGACGCCGTTCGCGCGGGCGTTGGCAATCTCCTTGGACTTGATGCTGCGGGACGCATTGCCAATCTGGACCTCGTTGTTGACCACAGCGTTGATGCCGACGCCGGAGCCGCCGCCCGCGACCGACACGGTGATGTCAGGATTGGCCGCGGCGAACGCCTCGGCCAGACGCTGGGTCAGGTTGAGCATCGTGTCCGAGCCTTTGACCATTACTTCCCGGGCCCAAAGCACGCTGCTCAGGCAGAGCGCCCCGGCCAGGATTGACGTGGCGAGTTTTCTCATTGTCAGTTCTCCTTGGTTGGGTTTACAGGTTTCCAAACAACCGGTTCCATTCCAGACGGACCTGGGCGATGAAGGTGTCGACCGGGTCTGAGTCTTCCTTCTTGCTCTGCTCGCGCGACCAGGCGAACTGGAACGCCGCGCCGAGTTTGCCCGAAGGCCGGCGGGCAAAATGGTAGTTGAATCCGGCTCCGTAGCGCGTGAAGCTCTTGTCCTCGGCGACCTGCATCGCGCCATCGTGCTCTTCTTTGCGCTCCCACATGCCGTAGCGGCCGAACACCTCGACGCGGCGACCAGGGAACACGAAGAGCGGCATCACGTCGAGCCCGGACTGCTCGTACTTCTTGCTGCTGACTTGCCGCGTCGAATCGGTCACCTTGCCACCGGCGGCAGAGTCAGCCGCATAGTAGCCATACTCGCGCGTGTAGTTGTACATGATGTACTCGCCGGTGACCGAGAGCGGGCCGAGCGCCACTCTGAGCATCGGGGCCAGACCAAGACGGCTCTTGTTCGCAGTATCGGGCAGGAAGACTTTCTTCTTGTCCGAGCTGAGCGTACC
>CAZQFS010000133.1:6749-7730 GCA_964592755.1 uncultured bacterium
CCCTTGCTCTGGTCGTTCTTGTATAAGGACTTGTCCTCGGCGTTGGTGAAAGCCGAAGCCCCAATCTGGACCCCGGCAAACGGAGTCAGGCGGAGGTTGCCGAGCAGCTCGGGCGAGGTGTTTACGTACTTGCCTGTGTACTTGTAGCCCTCGCCATTGTACACGCCGAGTTGCAGTTCGCCCAGACCCGAGGGGAGGAAGCCGTTGATGGTCAAGCCGTAGTCGGCGCTCGCCGCAACGCCCCGGTCGTCGGCCAACTGCTTGTCCGGATGGGTGTAGTCCCAGGAGTAGATGAGGCCGAAGTAGTGCTTCTGGCACCCGGCGGTCAGGTTGAAGTCCTTGAGCGGCAGGGCGTAGTCGAGGTAGGCCTCCTTGATGCGCACGGTTGCACCGTCGGCATATTTGTCGGACGAGAAGATGTCCACCGTGAACTTGGTGAACAGATGCGGCGCCCACTGGTGGGACAGTCGGACATAGCCCCGCTCCAGCATGAACACGCTGGCTGAGGGTTCGGTTACCTTGAACGCGGTCGCCTTGTTAGCGTAACGGACCCAGCCGTTGAACTCGAGTTCGGTTTCGCCTGGGTCAAGCGCGAACACGGTTGTGCTCGCGAGCGCTGCCGCGAGCAGCACAAGCACGGGCTTTCTCATACACGGGTCTCCTTTTGGGTTTTGGGTGTACTTGGCTCCTGCCATTTGTGAAAGGCTAACCCGGTCCGACTAAACCAGTATAAGCCTTGTGTCAGGAGAGCGTTAAGCTGCATGGTACTCCCAAGTCCGCAGACAAAGAGGTCCGTGCCTGCCGGCGTCTACTTCTACACACTGGAGACCGGGGACGAACGCATGGCAATTCCGCAATCCCGGGGACGCAAGACGTGATTTCTGATTGTCAAAAACAGGGCAATCGTGGGCAACCGCCTGTTCCATGGTCATGTTGTCAATGGGCCGCAGGGGCGCGAACCAACGGCATCTACTTCCATCT
>CAZQFS010000134.1:0-7721 GCA_964592755.1 uncultured bacterium
CGGGACAGCTTCTTTGTCAATCCCGGCTTTCGGCATCGGCCTAATCATATAGCACCCACAATACCCAATGATTATGGGGCCGCGAGTCTTCGGGTGCCGGTTTGCGGTCTGCGGTAGCGGAGGAAGAGTCGGGAGTTGGTCCAAGGCAGCGAGTGACCGGCGGCCGTTCTGCAGGCTGTATCTGACGCGGACCTTGTCCGCGAGCCACAAGTACAGCGACTGCGTCGCAGCTTCAAGCCTCAAGCCCACGGCCAGGTCGAATATGTGGCCGACCGGTCTGGCCCTGAATCCGACATCGGCGAGGTCAGGGGGAGTCACCTGTTTGGGTAGTCATGTTGTCAATATGCTGCCCTTGCCGGATTCGGGCCAGGGCGCGGGGTGGCAAGGGCATCTGCTTCGCGCGCGAGCAGCCGCAGGCTTCAAGCCCCAAGCCTCAGGTTGTCACCAGGGTCGTGCTGACGCGGCAGGAGCGGAAGGAGACCAAGAGACCGAGGATTCGAGGAATCAGAACCATGTGTCGAACCGGGCGCGGCAGGCACGCGGGTAGTAGGCCACAAGGGAGAAGGAGGTACAGGGGAAGGCACGGGTCTCAAGCAGGCTGACGGTGCTCTGGCCATGGCTGGCTTTCCTGCCCATGCGGCCAGCCAGCTCGCCCTGGCTCAAGCCGGCCTGCTTCTTCAGGCTGCGCAGCTTGTTTGAGAGCCGGAACGAGTCAGGATGCCAGGGCATGGCGCCAGGCTGCCACGTTCGCGCCAGGCGAGGCAGAGGCCGCCGGCCGCGGAAAGCACGCCCAGGAAGACACCCTGAATATTACGTAGTAGTAATGCCCGGCGCAAGGCCGGCCGCGAGCCTAAGTGCCGTTTTCCCGGGATGTTGCCCGATTCGGCCGTGTCAAGCCCCAGCAGTTCCCCGGGCCGTGTTCCCAAGGGTACTTGAAGGCGTCAGAGAAAGCCCGACCGTCACGACTGCAAGCGCGACTTCGCCTGCGCTCGTGCCTGCACTGATGAACGCGCTCTTGCATGCTCTTGTCGCTGCGCTGGTGGTCTCGACAAGCGACGGCCTTTGGGCTTGCCTCAGCGATGCGACAGGCGAGTGCGCGCTGGTTGGCCCTGCTGACAGCGCAAGCGCATCGGTCGGCGCTTCGGTTCCGGATTCGGTTCTGCGCACGGTGTCAGTCACTCTATCTCGTGTCTTGCTGCGCGATTGATAAGGTCCGAACCTGAGCATGAGTTCGGGCGATTGCCGGCGCAAGTCAGCAACCGGTTCTCGTGGCTCCGGCTTCGGTTCCTGCCCCGACGTTTTCGCGCCGGTGCAGGGTGCGAACCGGGTCCGCGGTCGTGCCGTTGACAGTGGATGGTTCGAGCTTATAATCAGTCGCGGAGGGCGATTAGCTCAGTTGGCTAGAGCGCCTCCCTTACAAGGAGGAGGTCATCTGTTCAATTCAGATATCGCCCATTCCAATCTTAACATACGTAATGTCAAGTAGTTACGCATTAGTAGTCAGGTAGAGTAGGGGACTTCTGGCCGGACAGGGGCGAATCCGGCCAAGTGACTGCTGCGTCTAAGGTTGGAGAGGTATGCTGGGCGAGTGCGGCTCCGTTGGTTTGTCAGTAGCGGGGCCGACCGGAGTCGGGCTTGCTTTGGTCCTCCAGGCCCGGTTTCGCTGCTCAGCGCAACATTCATCTGACAATCATCCTAAGGAGGAGTCATGAAGATAAGACCGCTGCAGGACCGTATCCTGGTGGAGCGTATCGAGGAAGAAGTGAAGAAAGGCGGAATCATCATTCCTGATTCTGCCAAGGAGAAGCCCCAGCAGGGCAAGGTGATCGCCGTCGGGCCCGGCCGCGTTGATGAGAAGGGCAACAGGATTCCGATGGAAGTAAAGAAGGGCGACACCATTCTGTTCGGCAAGTACTCGGGCAACGAGATTCGCATCGGCGACGAAGAGCACCTGATCATGCGCGAGGACGACGTGCTCGCGGTCGTCGAGAAAGAGAAGTAAGGAGAGAAGAACATGCCTGCGAAGGATTTGAGATTCGAGGAAGAGGCGCGAAGGGCGATTCTGCGCGGGGCCGAGAAACTGGCCCACGCGGTGAAAGTGACCCTTGGGCCGCGCGGCCACAACGTCATCATCGACAAGAAGTGGGGCGCGCCAACCGTGACCAAGGACGGTGTGACGGTCGCCAAGGAAGTCGAGCTTGAGGACAAGTTCGAGAACATGGGCGCCCAGATGATAAAGGAAGTGGCGTCCAAGACTTCGGACGTGGCCGGCGACGGTACGACCACGGCGACAGTGCTGGCCGAGGCGATTTACCGCGAGGGCCTGAAGAACGTCACCGCGGGCGCGAACTCGATGGCGCTGAAGCGCGGCATCGACCAGGCGGTCGAAGCCGCGGTAGCGGAGCTGAAGAGAATGTCGAAGAAGACGACCGGCCGCGAGGAGATTATGCAGGTCGCGACCATCTCCGCCAACAACGACAAGGAAATCGGCAAGCTGATTGCCGACGCGATGGAGAAGGTCGGCAAGGAAGGCGTAATCACGGTCGAGGAAGCCAAGGCAGTGGACACGACCCTCGAAGTGGTCGAGGGGATGCAGTTCGACCGCGGGTACCTGTCGCCGTACTTTGCCCTGGAGCCGGGCACGACCACGCCCCAGACGCCGAAGATGGAGGCGATTCTCGAGGACGCACTGGTGTTGCTCTACGAGAAGAAGGTCTCCGCGATGCGCGACATCCTGCCGATTCTGGAGAAGGTCGCTCAGCGGGGCAAGCCGATTCTCATCATCGCCGAAGAGGTCGAAGGTGAGGCTCTGGCCGGGCTGGTCGTCAACCACATCAAGGGCACGCTGCGCTGCTGCGCGGTCAAGGCCCCGGGCTACGGCGACCGTCGCCGGGCAATGCTTGAGGATATCGCGGTCTTGACCGGCGGCCGACTCATTTCGGAAGACCTGGGAATCAAGCTCGAGAACGTCCAGATATCCGACATGGGCGTGGCCAAGCGCGTGGTCATCGACAAGGAGAATACGACCATCGTCGAGGGTGCGGGCAAGAAGGCCGACATTACTGCCCGCATCGAGCAGATTCGCAAGCAGATTGACGAGACCAAGTCCGACTACGACAAAGAGAAGCTGCAGGAGCGGCTGGCCAAGCTGGCCGGCGGCGTGGCGGTCATCAATGTCGGGGCCTCAACAGAAGTCGAGATGAAGGCGAAGAAGGCCCTGGTTGAGGATGCGCTGCACGCAACCCGTGCCGCGGTCGAGGAAGGCGTGGTTCCAGGCGGTGGCGTGGCACTGGTGCGCTGTATCCCGGCGGTCGAGAAGATGAAGCTTGAGGGCGACGAGAAGATAGGCGCCAACATCATCAAGCGAGCGCTGGAGGAGCCGATTCGGCAGCTCTCCGAGAATGCGGGTGTGGACGGCTCGATTGTGTTCGAGAAGGTCAAGGCCGAGAAGGTCAACGTCGGGTTCAACTGCGAGACGCTCGAGTACGAAGACATGTTCGAGTCGGGCGTGATTGACCCGACCAAGGTGGCGCGCGTGGCCCTGCAGAACGCGGCCAGCGTCGCCGGCCTGATGATTACGACCGAGTGCGCCATCACCGAAATCCCGGAGAAAGAGAAGACCCCGCCGATGCCCGGTGGCGGCGGCTACGGCGGCGACTACTAGACCGCAACTTGCGCTGGGGGTGGGGCACAGGTTCCACCCCCAGCATTCTTCAACGTGCCGACCTACGAATACCAGTGCACCAAGTGCGGGCATCGCTTCAACGAGTTCCAGCGCATCGTTGACCCGCCGGTCCGCAACTGCCCCAAGTGCAGGAAGAAGAACTGCGTTGAGCAGCTCATCTCGGGCGGGTCAGGATTGATATTCAAGGGATCGGGTTTCTACATCACCGACTACAAGCGCAATGGCAGCCCGACCGATGCGAAGAGCAAGCCGGAACAAAGCAAGCCGGAACAGAGCAAACCCGCCGGTCCCAAGCCGTCGGGAAAGCAGGACTAACCTTTCGCTGCGCCGTGCCCGGCGCTTGATTCTGTCGGCCGGTCGAGTAGAATAATAGGTACTGCGACCGCCTGAGGGTTACGGCAGACCTCAGGGGTCGCACTCGTTTGTCGCCGGGCCGGGGCCACCGCGCCTGGTCGTGACCTGCCCATTCTGCCGCTGAGCACTCGGAGGAGCTTGCGATGAGTCGAAGTACGGTTCTGCTTGCCTTCCTGCTGGCCGCGCCGGTTCTCGGCCAGGTGGACACGAGCTGGGTGCGTCATTTCCAGTACTCGCCCAGCTACCCCAGTCAGTACATGAGTTCCTATCGTTCGATGACGCTGGACGGGTCAGGCAATATCCTGCTGTGCTGCTACGGTCAGTACGGTGCATCGGACATGGACATGATCGTGCTGAAGTACCGCGCCGACGGCAGACTGTTCTGGTCGGCCCGTCACGACGGCGGCGCCGACGAGGCCGCCTATGCCATTACGACCGACCGGAACAACTGTGTCTATGCCGCCGGACGGCTGTACTCGCATCCGACTGCTGCGATGCTGGTCGCCAAGTTCGACTCGATGGGCTCGCTTCTGTGGACCCAGAAGGTCTACGGCGACACGACCGCGTCCTACACCAACTCGTACGCAGTTGCCGTTCACGACAACGGAGTGTATGTCGCCGGCACGGTCTGCAATCGTCTGAGTGGGCAGGACCTGGCGCTGGCGCGTCTGGACGCCGCGACAGGAGCCGTGTCGTGGCTCAGGACCTTGTCCCGCTCCAATTCGTTCGGTGTCGCTGAGGCAGGGTTCGACGTGCTGACCGACGGAGCGGGCCGGGTGTTTGTCTGCGGCCAGGTTGCCGACGCGCTGGTAGCCAACTGCTACGATGCGATGGTCGCCTGCTACGATGGACTTGGCGCGCTGCTGTGGGAGCGAACATACGACAACGGCGGCAGTTCGGACTATGTCCGGCGGCTGGCGCTGTCAGGTACCACGGTTGTCGCCGTGGGCTCGACGGTCTCGGCCGGCAACGCAAACATGCTGCTGATAGCGCGCTCCAATCTCGGTGGCCTGCTCTGGTGGCAGCAGTACGATGGCACGGCGCACCTGGCTGACTACGGCTATGACGTTGACTTTGCCGCGGATGGCGGAGTGCTGGCCTGTGGTTTGACGACGTCTGCCACGGCACGCAGTGACGTGCTGCTGGTGAAGTACAGCAGCGCGGGCGCGGCGCAGTGGGCCAGGCAGTATGACCGCGGTATGGCACACGACGTCGCCTATGACCTTGCGGTCGACGCGGCGGGCAACATCGTGCTGTCGGGATACTCCTACGAGTCGCCGGCTTCGCTGCTGCCAGACATGGCGGCGGTAAAGTACTCCAGCAGCGGAGCATTCGGCTGGGTGTTTCTCTTCCGGCCGCCCGGGTCCGAAGGTGCGAACATCGCCAGCACCGTGCGTTGTGCTGGTACCGACGTCCTTTTAGGGGGCGCTGCGCACTGGGGATTCCCGAATTACTACGACCCTACGCTCCTCCGATTGCAGGACGTACCTGATGTGGGCGTGCAGACCATCCTTGCGCCGACCGGCACGGTCAGTCCGGGGAACCCCGTGACGCCTCGCGCAGTGGTGGCGAACCACAGCTTCCAGGCCGCCACTTTCCGCTGCCAGATGCGGGTTTCTGACGGCTACCTGGCAGAGGTGCCGGCTACTCTTGGCCCCGGGTTGCAGACCACGGTCGTTTTTCCCGATTGGACCCCCCAGTTGCCCGGATACTGGGCAGTGCGTTGCTCAACCGTGTCAGATTTTGACTACAACCGCGCCAACGATGCCCGGGATACGATGGTCTACGTCACGGGCCCCGCGAACGACGTCGGCGTGCGTGCGATCGGCCTCGGCGGATCGCCGATCGACCCGACGTCGGCGTGCGTGCGCTCCTCACGCCGAGCGGCAACGTCCGGTACCAATCGGCAGTCATCCCGGCGGCTCGCTGGCACAACTTCGGCGCCGGCACGGCCGATTTCACCGCGTTGCTGTTCATTGACGGCGACGGGGGCCGGGTCTATTCTGAGGCGCGGGTTATTCGTTTGCCGGCCAACGGCAGGGACACGCTGGTTCAGTTCCCGGCGTGGGTGGCCGACCGAGCCGGGTACTTCACCGCCAAGTGCTCGACCGCGCTGGTCGGCGACGGTGTCCCGGCTAACGATACTATCACCTTCCGGTTCGGCGTTGCCAATCTGCCCGCGGGAGAGTGGGTCAGAATGCAGGACGTTCCGGCAGGTGCGTCAGGCAAAGTCGTGTCAAAGGGGGGCGCGCTCGCCGGCGACGGTACGGCACTCTTCGCGCTCAAAGGGAACAAGACCAGGGAGGTTTTCCAATTCGACCCTGCTGGCGGGGGCTGGTCATCACTCCCTGACTTGCCGGTCGGTCAGAGTGGCAGACCAGTATCGGCCGGGGGGGCGCTGTGCGCCGACGGTCACGGTCTGCTCTATGTCGTCCGGGGCAACAAGGCCAACGACCTTTTCCGTTACGATTCGACCGTAGGCTGGGCAGAGCTGGCGAGCGTCCCGACCGGGCCCAGAAACAAGACGCTGAAAGGTGGCACAGGCATGGACTTCGCCGTGCTCAATGACACTGGATATGTCTACTTGCTCAAGGGAACCGGGACCGCTGAGTTCTACCGTTACAACGTTGCGCGGGATACATGGGAGGCGCTGCCCGACGCGCCGGCCGGCACCAGCGGCAAGCCCAAGTACAAAGATGGAAGTGCCATCGCCGTCGGCTCGGACAGCACCTTGTACTGCCTGAAGTCGAACTACAACGAGGTGTTCCGTTTCGACATGCGGTCCGGCACCTGGCAGAGCGGTCAGACCAACGTGCCGCTATATGGAGCCTCAGGCCGCAAGAAGAAAGTCAAGAAAGGCGGAGCAATCGCCTGGGGCCATGGCCTGCTGACTGCCATCAAGGGCGGCGGGACGTTCGAGTTCTGGAAGCTGGATGGGGCAGACTCGACCTGGCGCGAATTTCCACCGGTTCCGCCCGGCGACATGAATCGCAAGGTCGGTGATGGAGCCGGGCTCGAGTACGCACATGGGTACTACTATGTACTCAAGGGCGGCAAGAGCGCCGAACTATGGCGGTTCGCGCCTGCGGAGTCTGACTGCAACATGGTCTCGATTGTATCGCCGCGCACCGCGCGGGCGGGCACCGCTTTGTCACCCAATGCGTTACTCACCAGTGCCGCCGCAGGCAGGGACGCGATGCGCGGCCTGAAGTTGACCCTGTTTGACGTAACCGGAAGGGTCGTCGGTCGGTGCGCGGCTGGTCAGGGCCGCACACTGCTTGGCTCGTCCCTCGCGCCTGGTGTCTACTTGCTTGCCGACCAGGATGCAGCAGCGGGGCGCGCCTGCCGCAAGCTGGTGCTTGTGCGTTGACGGCACATCGCCGAGCAGCAACAGACCCCTTCCCGAGTTCCTGCCTTACTGGCTAGTCAGCATCCCTTTTCGCGACGCAACTTCAGCGCTGGCAGTAACATAGCCGTGCACTGTGACTGCTTGCACAATTTGACAAGTGCCGCTATTGACGATACCATTACTCACAGAGATATCGCTCTTTGATAATTCGGATGTAACCCAAAGCGTGCTCGGGTTGTGCCATTATTCATTCCCTTTCAAGATTTTGCTTGGAGGGTTTGATCCTGGCTCAGGACTAGCGCTGGCGGTGTGTCTTAGACATGCAAGTCGAGC
>CAZQFS010000135.1:0-7693 GCA_964592755.1 uncultured bacterium
AGCATCAGAATCAGCATCACGTTACCTCCATCGGAAAGTATCTATCACGAGCACGGTCTCCGCTTGAGACCACTCAGACAGATGGTTACGTTCGTCACGCGCCTGCGCCCGGATAGCAAATCTGCCGCCGCGCGTGAAGCAATGCACACCGCGCACCTCGGTCCCAGACGCCACGTAGCCGCTCCATTCACTCAGCGTGTCGCCGAACCCGAACCGAATGGCCACCCGTTTGGACAACCGATGATAAGACCAGGTGAACCAGACGGCCGTATCGTTCACGACCAAGGTCTCAGGCCCGGCAGGCTTGCGCGGCACCAGCGGCCCGAACTCAGCGACCAGGACCCGCAGCGTATCCGACCAGTCCGATTCTGCCCGGCGATTCCGGGCCCGCGCCACGACCGGATACTCGCCAGTGTCGGCGTAGATGTGCCTGAGCCAGTACTGATGCGCGGGCGGAAACCACGCCGACCACGTCGAGTCGCTGCCATCCTGCCATAGCACCTGATACGAAACCGAGTCCTGATTGGGGTCTGCGGCCTGAGCCCAGAACGCAAGGGTGTCCTGTGGCCAGGCAGCTCCTGGCCCGAACAGAATCGGCGGGGAAGGAGACGTACGGTTGCTGCACGCCACGGCGAGCAGCACAGCAGCGAAGACGACTCTCAACATGCATCAAGCCTAAGCCGGCAGCGAGCGAAGTCAACTGATGCAGGACGCACAGGGCGGCTGTGAACCCTGGCCGAACGACCGTGGGTCCGCCCCACCAGAAACCGCCAACAGGACCACTGCCGCGCCCTTCAGGACGTGCCTGACCGGTCTGACCAGACCTCGTCCGTCGCCAGTACCGATGACTGGCTGTCGCTGCCCCTCCTTCACCCTCGTTACCCGAGGTGGAAGCGGGTAGCGGGCGTTAGCCAATCTTAACCAGACGCTAACACTATCTTAATACTAAACTGACTGTTAAGGATTAGTGTAGCTTTCGTTGTACCGTTCCTCAATCGGCAGCGTGTGGTGCGGCACGGCGCTGGCGCTGCTCGTCGGGCTCTCAGGCTGCCGGCAGGCGGCCAGGACCGGCATCACTCTGGCCGGCTCCACATCGGTTGAGCCGTTTGCCGAACGTCTGGCCGAGCTGTACATGCCCACCCATACCGGACAGAAGGTCTGCGTTCAAGGCGGTGGCTCAAGCGCCGGCATCCGCGCGGTACAGAACCGCATCTGTCAGATTGGCATGTCATCCCGTGAGCTGCACGACGACGAGCAGAACCTGAATCAGATTCCCATCGCTCACGACGCCATCGCGCTGATTGTCAACGTTCGCAATCCGGTCCAGGCCTTGACCCTGGAGCAGGCGCGGCGCATCTTCTCCGGCCGCATCAGGAACTGGCGCGAACTCGGCGGCGACGACCGCCGCATAACCGTCATCACGCGCGAAGAAGGGTCTGGCACCCGGGCCAGCTTCGAGGAGAGGGTCATGGTCGCAGGCATGCCCAAAGGGAACGGCGGCAAAGTCGAGCCGGCTCATTTCGCTGCCGACGCGCTGGTCCAGGACTCGAACGGCGCAGTGCGAGAGATAGTCGCTTCTGACCCGGCGGCTATCGGCTACATCTCATTCGGGCTGGTGGACGAACGGGTACGCGCCTTGGCACTGGACGGCATCGCCCCGAGCGAGAAGACCATCAAGTCCGGCCGCTACCCGGTCGTGCGCAAGTTCCTGTTTCTGACCAACGGCGAGCCGGACAGCACCACCAGTCAGTTCGTCGCCTACGTACTCAGTCCTGAAGGGCAGCAAGCCCTCGCCGAAGAAGGGCTCATCAGAATCAGGTGACCAATGTCCGACGTTCGACTACTCGGCCGCCAGGCCACTGGAGCGCTGGCTGATGCGTGAGAAGCTCGTCGAAAGAGGACTGCTGCTCGTCGCGCTCTCTGCGGTCGCGGCCATCTTTCTCATCGCCTACTTCATCTTCCGCGAGGGCACGCCGCTCGTGGCACGAGTCGGGGTCTGGAAGTTCATCGCCTCGACCCACTGGGCCCCGACACGCGGCCAGTTCGGCATCCTGCCGATGATTGTCGGCTCAGTTCAGGTGACGCTTCTCGCGGTCATCATCGGCGCGGTGATGGGCCTGGCCTGTGCCCTGTTCCTGGCCGAGTTTGCCCCGCGCTGGAGCGTGCGCATCCTGAAGCCGATGATTGAACTACTGGCCGGCATCCCCTCTGTGGTCTACGGCTTCATCGGCGTGGTCGTGCTCGTGCCCTGGATTCGCACCACGTTCGGCGGGCCCGGTTTCTCGGTCCTGGCCTCGGCCATCATCCTCGGCATCATGATTCTGCCCACGGTCATCGCCATCTCGCTCGATGCGCTTCAGGCCGTTCCCCAGATGTACAAAGAGGGCTCGCTCGCGCTCGGCGCGACCCGCTGGCAGACCCTGTACCGCGTCGTACTGCCTGCGGCACGCTCCGGCATCATCGCCGGCCTGATTCTCGGCATGGGCCGGGCCATCGGTGAAACCATGGCGGTCATCATGGTCGCAGGTAATGCCCTGACCCTGCCCACCTCGGTGCTCCAGCCGGTCAGAACCCTGACCTCGAACATCGCACTCGAGATGGGCTATGCCTCGGGCGACCATCAGGCCGCACTCTTTGCCACCGGCATGGTGCTTTTCATCATCATCGCCATCCTGAACACCATCGCCCTGCTCACCATCAAACCGCGCACGTAGATGCTCATCAAACCCGCGGTCTGGCAGCGCCTGGTCTGGGCGTTCCTCGGCCTGATGACGCTGGTCACCTTGAGCGTGCTCTTCTTCATCATCTCCTACATCCTCAAGCAAGGCATCCACATCATCACGCCCGAGTTCCTTTTCGGCATGCCCGAACGCATGGGCAAAGAGGGCGGCATCCTGCCGACCATCATCGCCACGATTTACGTCACCGCCGTCGCCATTCTCATCGCCACGCCGGTCGGCGTCGGCAGTGCGGTCTATCTCACCGAGTACACGCGCGAGTCGGCCATCACCAAGGTCATCCGGTTCGGGGCCGATGCGCTGGCCGGCGTCCCCTCGATTATCTTCGGCCTGTTCGGGTTCATCTTCTTCGTCATCCGGCTCCGCATGGGCTGGTCCCTCCTGGCCGGCGGCATCACCCTCGCCTTCATGATTCTCCCGACCATCATTCGCACCAGCGAAGAGGCGATTCGCGCCGTGCCCCACAACCTGCGCGAGGTCTCCTACTCGCTCGGCGGCGGCAAGTCACAGACCATTGCCCGCGTAGTACTACCCAACGCTCTGCCCGGCATCCTCACCGGTGTCATCCTCGGCATGGGCCGCAGTGTGGCCGAGACCGCGGTCGTCATCTTCACCGCCGGCTCCTCGCTGCTCATCCCCCGGTCCTTGCTCGACCCGGCCCGCACCATGTCGGTCCACTTCTACATCCTCGCCCGTGAAGGCCTGTCCCTGGAGCGGGCCTACGGCACTGCCCTTCTCCTGGTCGTCACCATCCTCGCCATCAACGTCGCCGCCTACGTGCTGATGTACCGGTTCATGAGGAGGATGCGCTAGGTGTCGGACAAACTCGTACTCCGCAGCCTGTCGGTGGCGGTTGACGGCCGCGACATCCTCAAAGCCATCAACCTGTCCGTGAGGGCCAACGAAATCGTCTCGGCCATCGGCCCGGCCCACTCCGGCAAAACCACCCTGCTCCGGGTAATCAACCGTCTTATCGAGAACGACGTCGGGTTCACCCGTTCCGGCGACGTACTGCTCGATGGAACCGAAGTCCGCCGACTAGACCGGGACGCACTGCGACAGAGGGTTGGACTCATCTTTGCCACGCCCGTGCCCCTGCCCGGCACGGTCTTCGACAACATCGCCTACGGCCCACGGCTCAAGGCCCGACTGCGCCGGGCCCAGCTCGCCGACCGGGTCGAAAAAAGCCTGCGTGCCGCGGCCCTCTGGGACGAGGTGAAAGACCGTCTCCACACCTCGGCCCTGCGCCTTTCCGGCGGCCAGCAGCAGCGCCTCTGCATCGCCCGCACCATCGCGGTAGACCCTGAGGTCATCATGATGGACGAGCCGACTTCCGGGCTCGACCCGATTTCCACCGCCCAGATCGAGAACGCGATGCGCGAACTCAAGTCCCGCTACACCTGGCTCCTCGTGACCAACAACGTCAAACAGGCGGCCCGGGTCTCAGACACGGTCGCCTTCTTCCTGGCCGGCGAACTCGTCGAGGTCGGCGACGCAGCCCAGGTCTTCACCCGGCCGCGCGACAAGCGCACCGACGACTACCTGTCAGGCAGAATCGGGTAGCGGATGCCGTCCCTCGATTCCTCGATTCCTCGCCCCCTCGAATGCTCTCCGGTCAAGCTTGCGACCGAACACCTCGATGTCTTCTACGGTCGCTTCCAGGCAGTCATCGACGTAGGCCTCGCCTTCCCGGCCCGCGCCATCACCGCCATCATCGGCCCCTCCGGATGCGGCAAGTCAACCCTGCTGCGCAGCCTCAACCGGATGAACGAACTCGTCGACGGCGCTCGCATCCGAGGCAGAATCACGCTCGACGGCAACGACATATACCGTCTCAATGTCCTCGAACTGCGCAAACGGGTCGGCATGGTCTTCCAGCGGCCCAACGCGTTCCCGCTCTCAATCTTCGACAACATCGCCTACGGCCCCCGCCTGCACGGTACCAGCAACGGATCAGAACTCCAGGCCATCGTCGAGCGTTGCCTGCGTGCGGTACGGATGTGGGACGAAGTCAAAGATAGACTCCTGACCAGTGCACTCCGGCTCACCGACGAACAGCGTCAGCGGCTCTGCATCGCCCGGATGCTCGCGGTCGAGCCCGAGGTACTCCTGATGGACGAACCGTGCTCGGCCCTGGACCCGATTGCCACGCTCCACATCGAGGAACTGATGCGCCAGCTCAAAGAGCAGTACTGCATCGTCATTGTCACCCACAACATGCAGCAGGCAGCCCGGGTCTCAGACTACACCGGGTTCATGCTCCTGGGTGTACTCAAAGAGTTCGGCGCGACCTCCCAGATATTCACCAACCCCCGTCAGACCGACACCGAGAACTACATCTCGGGCCGATTCGGCTAGCCCGGCCACCCGGAGCCTACTCCAGTCGCCTAGTCGGCGACAACTACCCTGGTAACACTCGCTTCAGACCGCAGGAAGTAGACGCCCGGTGCGAGGTGGCGCACGTCATTCACGCCGGGACGCAGGTCTGCAAACCTTCGGCCGGAGGCGTCGAGCAACGCGGCGCGCCCCCTCCCCCCCCCCCCACCAACCCCCGGGGGAGAGAAAAGTGAGGGTGTAAGCCAAAGGACGCCGCGGACGGTCGTGGCACCTCTCACTTCCCGCTCGACATGAGGCGAAGAGCGTTCCTCGACCCCCGTGTTGTAGATGTAGCTGCCGTAGATGTCCCAGTCCTGGCCGCGATTGCTCTGCCAGAGCACCCAGGCCATCTGCTCCCCCATCCACGCGCCCATGCAGGTGATGACCGGGGAAAGGTCATCTGCCGGATTGAGGTCAACGTGGCCTTCCCACGGAAACCCGAACGGACATGCGTAGATATCCGGGTTCCCGCCCCGGTCACTGACCCAGACCGGGATGCAGTACCAGAAGTCTTCTGTCGTGAAAGCGATGTTGGCTCCGGCCGGAGACCAGTTACGACCCACGTTCACGCTACTGCACACGCGCTGGGCCAGACTCATCGTGTCGGCACAGGTAATGTAGATTGCCGTGTCACCGCCGCGCTCCGACTCCCAGACCACGTAGCTCGGGCCCATCGCTCCGGCGTTGACCACGTCAGGCGCCCGGTCCGGGCTCGGTGACGGCGCGACCTGGGCCGGTGTAGACCATGCGCCTGACTGGTAGATACTGTACCAGATGTCTCCGGCCCGCTCCCAGACCAGCAGTGGCCGATGGCCATACCACTCGCCATATCGCCCCAGCCGTGCGTGGCGCAGGTCCTGAGCAACCGCTATCCGCGGACTGGACCAGGAATCGCCGGCGTGATAGACATAGCTGACATAAGTCCCGCTGGTGTCATGGTTGCGCCAGGCAACCCAGACTGTGTCAGCCTGGCTGCCTTCGATGGTAATGATACCGGGCATGGCCGAGTCGCCGTCGGTGTGAATCGTCTGACCGAGTACCACCGGCGGGCTCCAACTGTCGCGGAAAGTGATGAACGACGCCATGACGCTGCCCGTGGCCGGGCCTTCGCGGCGTTCCCAGACGCACCAGTAGGAAGGATGGTCCTGCCAGTCATTCAGGCAGGCGACCGCGGGATTGACGTTGTCATGGGCGGAATCACGGGTGATGCGATGCTCTGCGCCCCAGCCATTGCCTCTGGCAAGGTTGCAGAACCTGCTGCAGATGTTCCAGCACTCGGAATCGTTCTTCTGCCAGACCAGGCAGGTCAGACCACCGGCCAAGAACTCCTTGCAGGCGAACGGATTGACGTCGTTGCCTGAGCCGGTCAGAAGGAACGGCCCGGTCCAGTACTGGGCCGTCGCAGCCGACAGCCAGCCGGCTGCCAGAAGCACACAACGGTATTTCACGGTACCTCCTGTTTGGACATAAGATGTTAGTCCTCGGGCTCGGCGTTGTCAACAGACAGACCGCACTAATCAGCGCTCAGGCCTTGATGTCCGGCCTGGCCGGCAGCTTCACCTTCCAGACGTTGAACGCCTCGGCCGCGATGCGGGCGACTTCGCGGGCAAGGTTCGCATCGTGCAGCCTGGGCGCGGCCCGCTCCACCTCTGCCGCCCACTCCGGCGACTCGGTCCCGTGCTCGACCCCAATCGCGACCAGCTTGTCCACCCAGTTGAGATAGTACTTGTAGGTGTTGAAGTCAAGCCTCAGTTCCTCCATCTTCAAGTTGACTGGCCGCTTGACCATGGCGCTGACCAGGGAGAGCATTCTGTTGTACTGCATCACGGGCTCGAACCGGGCCATGTCCAGCCTGGCCTCGGCTTTCAGGACCCTGGGTGCCTTGCCCGCGGTCTTGATGACCTGTTCCTGGGTCGGCTGCCAGTCAAGCCGGTCGCTCCGCTCCAGCTCTGAATACGCCTCTACCCCAGCCTGCACCAGGTTCGCGATGACCTCGTCTGAGAGCCCGTAGTCTCTCGCCTGCTTCTCGACCAGTTCCAGCGCCCGCTTGCGCCTCTGCTCGGTCGCGTAGTGGCGCGTCATCACGCCAAACATCCTCCGGCCGAACCGGCACACCTGCTTGCGCTCGCTGGTCGGCACTTTGCGACCGAGCCTCTGCAGGGCCTCGAACAGCTTCTGCTCGAACACTTCGCTCCAGTTGGCGCGGACAAAGGCCCGGATGATGCGGAACACCCGCTGCTGGTCGGTCTCGACCCGGCGCCTGGGCTTTGCTGGTCCAGGCCGGACCTTCTCCTCCAGTGCCCGGGAGACCGACTTCTCCCACTTGAGCATGGCTCGCTGCTCAGGTCCGGGCAGACTCTTCAGGAACTTCGCCACTGCCGCGTTGCCCTTGACCCGCATCACCGGCTCCTGCGACGTGTACTTGTCCAAAAGGTCCAAGAGGTCACGGAAACCTGCCCCGCACGCCCGCAGATAGTCGGCCACCAGGCCAAACGAGGGATACTTGAGCTCGCCCCGCTCCAGCTTGGCAAGCAGGTTGAACGAGCCCGGCTGGTGTCGGTCCATCAGCAGGGCCATAC
>CAZQFS010000136.1:0-7646 GCA_964592755.1 uncultured bacterium
CCGAATCAGGGCGGCAGAACAGGCCAGGGCGCGCCAATCGGGCAGATTGTGCCCACTGGGCTGCTCTTTGGGCGGCCCAATCGGCAGGTGAGACGGCAGCTCCAGAGCCCTTCCCCCCACAGTTTCCAACGACATTCGCAACTGCATTGCCGGTTTGATAACCGATTCCATCACCGACGCTCAATCGCGTTCCATCCTGCGTTCGATGACCGATGCTCTCAGCAGCTTTCTGACCAGCTCTTAAGCCGACTGCACATCCGACAGCACTGGCGACTGCACACCGGCTTGCATCACCGACTGCATTCCCGTTTGCACATCCGATTGCACCAGCGAGATTACATCCGCCGGCATTCCGGATTCGATTCCCGATTCTCTATCCGACTTCAGCGTCTAACCGAAGACCTGCGTCTGTTGCCTGTACCTGCTGCCTGAGCTTGTGCCAGTGTCCAGTACCCTGTCTACCGCACTCTGTCCATTGCCTCATCGCATCAGCACCGCCTTCGTCACGCTCCTGAATCCCGGCACTTCCAGGCGGTAGAAGTAGCTGCGTTGGTTCGCGCCCTGCGGCCCATTGACAACATGACCACGGAACAGGCGGTTGCCCACGATTACCCTGTTTTTAACAATCAGAAATCACGTCTTGCTCTCCGGAATTGCCCACATCAACGGTGCCGGGTCTCTGCTCACACCGGTGCCTCCAAACAAGGTATCCACTACCGCGTCGATGACAAAGACCGAGTCGCCAACGATGCCCTGGGTCGAGACTGCAAGCTTGCTGCCTCGGTCGTCACACGTCATGTCCATCGCCCAGACAATCGGTATGCGACGAATGACGGAGTCGCTCATCCCTCCGACCACGAACACCCCGTGGTCACCATCGCAATAGTACTTGTCCACTGACCCCGCATAGCAGGACGCGCTCAGGTTGCCGCCAGTCGGTATCATGCGCGCAACCTGATTCGTGGTCAGGTCAATGACTGCGACGTTCTGGGCGTCCACGCACCGAGCGTAGAGCTTCGGGCGGCGGGTGTTCGGGTCAAGCCCGAGCGGGCTGCCCGGAACCGGTATCAGGCAGAGGAGCGAGTCGGTTCGGCAGTCTATCACTCCAATCACGTCTTCCTCGTAGCCACTGACGTACAGCCGGTTGGTGCGCGCGTCCCAGACGAGTTCGCTCGCGTCCGGCATCGGTATCGAGCCGATGCGCGTGTGGCTTTCGCCGCTCATGACCAGGACCGAGTCCCAGTAGGTGACGTACGCCTTGTTGTCCATCGAGTCGTAGCATACGTGCAGCGGTTGCCGCACCCCAATCCATGAGTGGAGCTGGTTGGTGGCGCAGTCTATCGTGAAGACACGACCCAGGCAGCTCGCCCCGTACAGCACATTCGCCCGCGAGTTGTAGGCCAGGCTGCCGACCCAGGTGCACCCCACGTCCACAGAGTCAATAACCCCCTGGCCAACACCCACTCCGGCAGTCAAACCGACCGCGAGTATTACAGGCCAGAGTTTCGTCGTCATCTGAGCCTTTGTCCTGACTGAACCCTACTCCTCTTTGTCCCGGTTGTCAATCACGGGCTGCGCGGGGTACTGCCGGGCGTCGAGTCGCGGGAAGAATCGCATCGTCGGCCGGGCAGTACTCACCCAGCATCCGTCGTCCTGGGCCGGCACACGACAAGCACGGAAGAGCTTCCCCGGCCAGCCTCCTGACCGAGCCTGACGAGTTCAGTCGGTCCCGGTCAAGACCGCCTTTCTGCTGATGCGGTCGTCCCTAGTCTCCAGGGTGCAGAAGCACATGCCAGCAGGCACGGTCTCTCGGCCAGTTGGGCGATGACCGGCAGGCCGGCGGGGGCGGTCACGTGGGCACGGGACGGGACGAGCTGGAAACCGGGGAAGAGTCTGGCTGGACCTGTCAAAACAGACTCCGCATAGGGGGTCACGAACGGTTAGACGCGAGCAGAAGTGGTCTGGTTGCTCCCCCAGTGTCAATACCAGATAGTCAGGCTTACGTGCGGATTGGGGGTGTCCTGCGGGTTTGACATGGAAGTCGCTCACGAATAGACTATCGGTGCCTGGAACCCAAACCGGCCTGTTAGCTGTCTATATGTCTATGCGTGCGGTGAACTTCGACCACGCGGCGGCCACTCCCCTGCTGTCACAGTCGCGGGAGGCGATGATGGAGTTTCTCGGTGAGGATCACGGCAATCCCTCAAGTCTGCATGGGGCAGGTGAGCGACCAAGACAGGCGCTCGAAGCGGCCCGGGTTCAGGTCGCCGCTCTCATTAACTGCTACCCGGAGGAGGTTGTCTTCACCGCTTCGGGTTCGGAAAGCAACAACCTGGCAATCAAGGGCCTGGCTCTTGCGCAGCGCGACAAGGGCAGCCACGTAGTCATCTCGGCCGTCGAACACGCTTCGGTACTTGAAACCGCGCGCTGGCTCAGGAAGCTGGGGTTCGAGGTGACCGAGGTCGGTGTAGACCACAGCGGCACGGTTGCGCCCGAAGCGCTCTCGGCCGCAATCCGGCCAGACACCACACTGGTTTCGGTTATGCACGCCAACAACGAGGTCGGGACGATTCAGAACCTCGCGGAGCTCGTCCGTGTTTGCCGTCCCCGCAGGGTGCTGTTTCATGCTGACGGCTGCGCCGCAGTCGGCCGTATACCGGTTGACGTCGTTGAGCTCGGAGTAGATGCGTATTCGCTCGCCGCCCAGTCGCTATATGGGCCGCGCGGGGCGGCTGCTCTGTACTTGCGACGCGGAGTCCGGGTTGAGCCGTTGGTGCATGGCGGAATTCAGGAACGGAACCGCCGCGCCGGGACCGAAAACGTGGCCGCGCTTGCCGGGTTCGGCGTGGCCGCTGAGTTCTGCCGCAATCACGTCGGTGAATGGTCTCAACATATGAACCGGTTGAGCCGCCGCCTCTGTGCCGAGTTACCCTCACGGCTCAAGCACGTGGTCTTCACCGGCTCCCCTGACCACCGCCTGCCCGGCCACGTCAGCATGTGTGTGGAGTTTGTCGAAGGTGAGGCGATGCTCCTGTTTCTCAACGACGAAGGCATCCGTGCGGCCTCGGGTTCATCCTGCACCGCTCGGAACCTGAAGGTATCGCACGTCCTGCTGGCAATGGGGCTGCCTCACGCCCTGGCCCAGTCTTCCCTCGTCTTGACCCTGGGCAAAGACTCGACCGATGCCGAGGTGGACTACTTCCTGGACAAACTGCCTCCGATTGTCGAACGGCTGCGTCAGATGTCACCGCTATACGCACGATTTCAGAAAGGCGACAACCCGTACCGGCTGCAGCCCGGCGGAACCTGTGATGAACACGACCACGCTGAAGAGGAGACTTGATGTATTCTGAGAAAGTCATGGAACACTTCCGCAACCCGCGCAACGTTGGCGAAATCGAGAATGCAGATGGTGTGGGCGAAATCGGCAACCCGGTCTGCGGCGATATGATGACCTTTTACGTCAGGGTCAAAGACAATGTTCTCGTCGACGTCAAGTTCAAGACGTTCGGCTGCGGCGCTGCGATCGCCGTCTCGTCAATGGTGAGCGAGATGGCCATCGGTAAGACACTGGATGAAGCGATGAACTTAACCAATGCCGACGTCGCCCGTGAACTGGGCGGGCTGCCGCCCAACAAGCTGCATTGCTCCAACCTCGGTGCCGATGCCTTGCACAAAGCCATCGAGAACTACCGGTCCAAGACCAAGGAGGCACAATGACCAATACCGGAACCTGCCAGTGTCCCTACTGTGACGGCCCCGCAGAGAGAGAACGGGCCATCTGCCAGCCATGTCAGGTCGTAATCAGGAATTGCCCGAGCTGCGGTACGGTTCTGCCCCAAGACGCGCCTGTCTGCCCCGGATGCAGTCGCAAGACCGACCAAGACAAAGGATGAAGCATGAAGACAGTCCACCAGCCCGGCACGAACGATAAGCACCGTGTGATGCTCTATGCGCTGTCGACCTGCGGTTGGTGCCGCCGCACCAAAGAGCTGCTCGACGCGGCCAATGTGGCCTATGACTACGTCTACGTTGACAACTGCACTGGCGACGAACGCCGTGAGGCCGTCGACCGAGTCCGCGAGCTGAACCCGCGCGGCTCATACCCGACCATTCAGATTGACGACGCTGTCGTGGCCGGCTTTGACGAAGACCGCATACGCGAACTGCTGGGCCTATGAGCACTAGTGAGAGCTCCTCGGATGAGGTCCTCAAGACGTACGATCGTCTGAAGCGGGAAGCCGAAGCCGGAGGATACCGACTCAATCCGGACCGCGACTTCACCCTGCGGCTGATTCAGGGATTGCTTGAGAACCAGGGGCGACACGGTTACTGGGCCTGTCCATGCCGATTACCCTTCGGCGAACGGACCAAAGACCTTGACATCATTTGTCCGTGCGACTACCGGGATGCTGACCTGGCCGAGTTCGGTGCCTGCTACTGTGCGCTCTACGTCAGCGAAGAATGGATTGCCGGGCGAAAGCCGCACAAGTCCATCCCGGAACGAAGACCCGAGAGGTTCATGCGCGACGGCTATTCTACGTCCCCACGTCCCTTCGAATCCTCGGCCCCTCGAGGCCAGTCTCTTCCCGTCTGGCGGTGCAAGGTCTGCGGCTACCTCTGTGCGCGCGACGCCCCGCCTGACAAGTGTCCCATCTGCAAGGTATCGAAAGACCGTTTTGAGCGCTTCATGTAGGAGGAAGCAGTGCCTATCTTCGAGATCAGCACCGTGCCTACCGGCACAGGCGAGACCTCGGTCAGCCGCTTCGTGCGCCGGGCGGTTGAAATCATTAAGGCCCACGGCCTTGAGTACCAGGTCAACCCGATGGGAACCTGCATTCAGTGCGACTGGGAGACGGCCCTGGCGACGATACAGGCTATCCACGATGAGTACGAGCGGCTTGGCTGTCGGCGAACCTACACGGTTGTCAAGATCGACGACCGTCGCGACCGTCCGTCCTCAATGCAGGCCAAAGTAGACGCTGTGGTCCCCTGACGTGCCCGGCCAATGGCCTCACGCTCACTGCCAGACCGCATTGCGCGTGCTGCGCATTGGGCTGGTTTCCACCACTCGCGGTTCTAGCCGCAGTTGCAGTCTCCATGCCCTTGCCGCCCGACAGTCCTCGTAACGTTGACGTGTCGTCGGTTCAGGCTATAATGCTTGGGCGCTGGTCTGTCGCCGTGTCGCCCCAGACCGCAGCATCCGCAGTGCAAGTCCGCAATTGTACCCCCCGAGGAGGACCGAATGCAGAGAACCGTAGTCTTTGCGGTGATGTTCAGCATCACGGCATCGTGGGCCGCCCTGATTGAACCCGCACTCCTTGAGCAAATGGCCAAGGCTGATGCGAGCGACTACATCGGGGTGACAATCGCGCTGGACCGCCAGCTCGATGCTCAGACAATCATCAGAACCATCAAAAACAAACAGCAGCGCTGGGAAACGACCGTGTCGGCGCTGAAGGCGATGGCGCAGGAGGAACAGGCCGGCCTGCTTGCCGCACTGGAGACCTATGCCAGCCAGGGCAAAGTCAAGACCATTACGCCGCTCTGGATTGCCAACGCGGTCTATTGCGAAGCGGCGCCCGAGGTCATCAACGCGGTTGCAGAACGGCCCGAGGTCTGGTTTGTGCAATGGGACCTGATTCCGACGGAGAACGCTCTGGCACTTGCGCCCAGCAGCCCAAGCGCAGACGTGCTCGATGGCAGTTTCGCGGTCGAGTGGAACGTCCGGAAGGTGAAGGCCGACAGCGTCTGGTTTGTCTACGGCTACACCGGTAACGGCGTGGTGGTCGGCGACATCGACACCGGCTGCGACTACACCCACCCCGACTTGGCCGACCACATGTGGACCGACCCGAACTATCCATATCACGGCTGGAACTTCGAGCAGAACAACAACAACCCGATGGATGCACACGGCCACGGTACTCACACCTGCGGAACCGTTGCCGGCGACGGGACAGGCGGCGACACCACCGGCATGGCCCCAAACGCCCGCATAATGACGACGCGGACCAAGACCAGCATCAGCCAGCCGTATCCGGACACGATTGCCGAGAATACGGTGATGAACTCGATGCAGTTCTGCGTCGCGCCTCCGCTGTCGCCGGATAACCATGCCCACCTGCTGACGATGTCGCTGGGCTGGATTATCCGGTCGTGGAGTCCGCGGCAGGCGCTCTGGCGCCAGTGTGTCACGAACGTGGCCGCGGCCGGCCTGCCGTACTTCATTGCCGCGGGGAACGAAGGGTCTTCCAGTCCGCCCTACAACCTGCGTTGTCCGGGTAACGTGCCGAGTCCGTGGCACCACCCGGCCGCGATTCCGGGCGGCGTGGGCGGTTCGATCTCCATCGGCGCGACCACCAGCGCCGACGTGTACGCTTCGTTCACCTCGTGGGGTCCGGTGAAGTGGGACACGATTCCGCCGTACAACGATTACCCTTACCCGCCTGGCCTCCTGAAGCCCGATATCTCGGCACCGGGCGAGAACATAACCTCGACGCGTCTGGGCGGCGGCTATACGCAGATGTCGGGCACGTCCATGGCGACGCCGTGTGCGGCTGGGGTCTGTGCGTTGATGCTGGAGAAGAACCCGACCCTGCTGCCCGAGGAAGTTGATTCCATCATGCAGATGTCGGTGCTGCCCCTGGGCGCCCAGCCCAAGAACAACACTTATGGCACAGGCCGGATTGATGCCATGCGTTGCATCGAGAACACACCGCTGCCGTTCGGCGTGCGGTTCTATCGCGCGGTCATTGACGACAGCGCCGGTGGCAACAATGACGGAATCATCAACCCGGGAGAGACGATCAACCTGCCGGTCTGGGTCAAGAACCAGTGTGACTACACGACTAACGGGGTCTGGGCCAGGCTGCGGACAAACGATACCTGCGTCGTTATCCTTGATTCGGTCAAGTACATTGGCGCGATTGTCGAGGGTGATACCGGCTACACCGGCGACAACGGGTTCCGTTTCTCGGTCGCCGGGTCAGTGCCCAATGGTTACACCATGAAGTTCGAGCTGGCCATCAACGACACGCTCGACTCACTCTGGAGTTCCGGGTTTGCTCTCAAAGCAGGTCGGCCGGTGCTCGAGGGCGATTCGGTGTACGCCTTTGACTCGGGCAACGGCAAGCTCGACCCGGGTGAGGAGTGTGACATCACGGTGCAGCTCGTTAACGCCGGTCTGGGTAATGCCTATGATGTGACCGCGGTTCTCGTCTCAGGTGATGCGCGGCTTGCGGTGCTCGATTCGGTTGGTGACTACGGACTTGTGCCGGCAGATAGCTGGGCCATGAATACGACCGACCGCTTCCGCGTGCGGGCATCCGTGGCGATACCACGCGAGTATGTCATCCCGTGTACGCTGCGGGTCAGCCAGCTTGGCTACCCCACGCAGAACATTCCGTTCGGTATCGAGGTCGGTCGGCTGACTGCGGTTGACCCGATTCCCGATGGTCCGAGGAGTCCGGCCCTGTACTGGGCTTATGACGACGGTGACTCGACGTACGCCGAGGCGCCGCGGTTCAGTTGGGCTGAAATCCGCAACCTCGGCACGCGGCTGACCCTGTCCGATGACCAGACCGCAGTCGTGGACCTGCCCAGTTCGTTTGGGCCTTTCCGATTCTACAACCAGAACTTCACCC